>JACUUP010000097.1 GCA_014859225.1 Candidatus Aerophobota bacterium | reverse complement strand
AGCGAGCCATAACTGTTAGTTTTGGGTCAGCGTCCATATCGGATACGATGCTTAAGTGTGCAATAGCTTTGGCTATATTGCCCTGAGCCTCATATGCGTTTCCTAAAAGAAAATGAGCCTCAGCACTTTCAGGGTTTATTTCTACGGCTTTTTCCGCATCTTCCTGTGCGGCGGAAAACTGACCCAGTCTTATCCAGCTCATCCCTCGCTGCAGATAAAAATCATGCAGGGATGTTGACCTTTTTTTAGCTTCTGTAAAATGCTTTTCCGCTGTTTCTTTCTCCCCCAGAAATCCGTAAATGACTCCTGCCATAAGGTAGGCAGTGGGTTTTTCAGGGTCAATATCCATAGCCCTCTGGTAGGCTTCAAGAGCCGGGTTTATTTTTCCTTCCTCCAGTAATCTATCAGCCTCTGATATAGAGCTTGTATAAGGGTCAGGTTTTGGAACAGCATACGTTAAGACGAGATAAAGGCTTATCAGCACACCTGCAACTATTGTCCCTCGCTTTATCCACCTTCTCTTAGCTCTTCTTTTTTCACTTTTTATAATTTCATCTACATACCACCACCAGCTGGAGGTAGGTATCTTATGTTTTTTACGGTACGAGACAGGGTCAGTGTAGTGCTTTAATCTTTTCCATACCACCTGTGGTCTATCTTTTATTATATGGTCAAGAGAGTCAAGCTTTGATTTTTCTACGGAAAGGTCTGCTTTTTTTTGTTCCAGAGTATGGATTAAACTACATATCTTATCCCTTAAAATAAGAGTCTGGACAATTTTTTCTCCTAACTGGTCAAGGTCCAGAAGGTCTTTTTTGTATTTTTCTATATTCTCTCTTAAGTCATTTAAAGTTCCTTTGTTTTGCATATCAATTTAAGATGTTTTGGCAAATTTTTCTGCAAAAGCTTTTGCCTCAGTTTTTGTTTTTATGCTTCTAAAATCTATAACTATGGAGCCTTTTTGTTCAAGTCTGTGCATTATCTTTTTGAGAGCCTTCGCTGTGCGTATAGATTTGGGGTAGACAAATACCGCAGATTTTTTCCCCTGTAAACCCGTGCATCTTCCAATAAAGCTGTCAAGTTCTTCTGGAAATTTACTCCCCCAGAATCCTTCCACAGGACAGCCAACAAGCACGAGGTCATAGGGAAAAAGACTTAGAGCTCTGGCACTCTCGCCTACTTTGATTAGCTCGGCTTGATGAGCTTTACTCTGAAAACTGGCAGATACTGTTTCTGCAATAGCGTTAAATTTTTTGGAACGGCTAAAATAAATTACCATTACTTTCACTATTTTTCTCCTTACCCAGGAAGCGAAGCTTTAAGATAGATTTGCTTTCTCTTTTTTCTGTGGTAAGTTTCTACCTGGGCTACAAATGTCCTTACTTTATTTAAATAATTTGCCTGGCGGGAGCCATCATAGGATAAGGAGAGTATGGGAAACTCAGGAAATTCTTTTTCTATCCTGGATGTTATGGCAGCTGTTAGATTACCGGGCATGCAGGTGAAGGGCATCACATTAACTGCGCCAGCTCTTTCTTTTTCTATGGAAGATAAGATTTTTCCAACAGATAAGATTGCCTCTCCTCTCAAGGAACGATGAAGATACCTCTCACCTAACTTTATTACATGCTCAATTGGCGGCTCCTCAAAACCCTCTATTATGTCTTTAAAAGGCTCCTCAAGGCGATTTTCTACATACTCCTGAAAGATATTCCTCAGTCTGTTTTTTATAAATTCAAGAAGTTTTTTCTCCTGGACACTTGTTTCTTTGTGCATCTCATTAGTGTAAAAGAACCATTCCCTCATTGAGGCAAGTTCAACCTTAAGACCAAATCTTTCAAGCTCATCTATTATGAATAAGTTACTGTAGGGGTTGTGTCTTACGTATATCTCACCCACAACAACCACAACCGGTTTATCTTTATCTTTTCTTTTTATCTTTTTGAACTCATCTGCTGCCTTTTCCATTATGGGATAAAGAGGTTTTTCTTTTCTTATTGCCTCACACACCTCATCCCTGAATTTTTCATACACTCTGTTTGTTTTGTCTTTTTCTACCTCATCGGGGCGGATTATCCTTTGCACCTTTCTTAAGATGTCAATTGCACATATGCCACTCCAGGCAAGTTTGGTGAATTTTACTCCATATCCGGCGTAGCTATTTTCAGAGCTTAAGGATATAATGGGAATATCTGGATAGCCAAGTTGTCTTAAAAGATTTTCCTGGAACTTTTTGTACTGACCGAACCTGCATGGACCCTCAGCTGTTCCCATGAAAAACGCTGTCTTTTTTGGGTCAAAGCCCTCTTTATTTATAATCTTTAACATATCACCTGTTGTCAGGATACTCGGGTAGCACTCTCTTCCGGTTGTGTATTTTTGTCCAAGATAAAGAGAGATATCATCGCTTACCGGCATAACCTCTGCTCTTTGTCCAAGTGCCTCAAGGGTTGCCTTCAGTGCAAAGGAGTGGTCATCCATGTAGGGGATATAAACTATTCTGTTGTTTGTGGGAAGATTGTAAACCACACGTTCCTTTTCTTTTTCAGGTTGGGCTTCTTTTCCCTTAATGCTGTCAAGAAATGCCTCTATTCTTGTTATAATACCAGCTTCAGCTGAGTGCTCATCTATCTGAAGCTCCAAAAAGGGCCTTTCCATCTCTTCTTCAAAGAACTTACCTACAAAGGAGTCAGGTCCACATCCAAAGTTTGTTATGTAAATGGGGTAGAGGTTTTTTGTCATTTTAATGTATCTTGATGCAGCGAGTATCTTCTGACCGTAGCTCCAGTACATATTGGGATAATCGTCCACGATAAGAGAAAGGTCCAGAGGTAAAAAATCCATAGGGATAGCAAGTATACCAAGTTCTCGCATCTTCTCTGCAATATCCATGTTAAGCCCTGCATCACAGCCATTGTAGGGACGTGAGATGATAACAAAGGCTCTTTCATCTTTTAGATTTTTTATCACCTCCTCCCCCTTTTTCCCAAGTTCCTGATAGAATTTGTTTTGCACCTGTTTTGCTGCCTGCGTTGCTCTTTTAATTTTTGTCTGGTCTTTTGTAAGTTTTCTCCCCACTTCCATAAGAGCCTTATCTATTCCCTGTCTTAAGTGTATCTTTGGCTCAAGCACCTCAACAGAGAAATCCTTTAAGGGGATAGCAGAATCCACAAAATAAGGCAGAGCCTGTGACCAGGGGCAGTTGTAGGTTCTTCTGAGACGTGCATCAGTTTTGGGAAAATCAATAATGCTCGGGAGGAAAAGGTAATCCACTCCACTATCAAGGAGCTCCATTACGTGGCCATGGGCAACTTTAAGCGGGAAACAGACCTCAGAGGTAGCAACCTCAACCCCCTTATGAATTATCGTATCCATTGTTTTTGGGGAAATGATAACTTCAAAACCAAGTTCGGTAAAAAAGCTCTCCCACAAGGGGGAAAGTTCAAAAGTGTGCAGTGCTCTTGGCACTCCAATTTTTTTACCTTTTTTTTGAGGTACACAGCCTGTAAATAAGAGTTTTTCTCTTTCTTTAAAAAGGTTTGGAAGGTAAGTTTTTTTTCTCCTTGCCTCCTTGCCACTGTATTTATCACATCTATCACCATAGGTCAGAGGTTTTTCCTCTCCCTCTATAAATACTCTATTGACCTTACAAGCATTGGGGCAGTCTTTGCACTCAAAAGATTCCATTTTGCATGATACATCTGTTAGTCCAAATCCCTTAAATTTACTTTTCCCATTGAACTCCTCTCTGGCAACTAAAGCTACGCCTATTGCTCCAAGAACCTCATTATGCGGAGGAACTGTTATTTTTTTCCCTAAAATTTTTTCAAAGGCAGCAACAACTGATTTGTTTGAGGCAGTTCCACCCTGGAAAAATATATTGTCCCCAATCCTTCTTTTCTCAACTACCTTGTTTAAATAGTTGTAAACAATAGAGTAAGATAAACCTCCAACAAGGTCCGGGATGGAAGCTCCTCTTTGCAGGTTTTCAAAAAGTGCAGATTCCATAAAAACCGTGCACCTGTCACCTAAATTATTCGGGCTATCTGCTGAAAGAGCGATTTGCTCAAACTCTTTTTTTATATTTATTCCTAAATCCTCTGCCTGTTCCTCCAGGAATGAACCTGTTCCTGCAGCACAGGCTTTGTTCATGGTAAAATCAACTATAACTCCTTCATCAAGGCTTATATATTTTGAGTCCTGACCACCAATCTCAAATATGGTATCAACATTCCTGTCAACAGATAATGCTCCTTTTGCCTGAGTGGTTATCTCATTTTTTATAACATCTGCTCCAATAAAGGCGCCAATCATATACCTTCCTGAGCCTGTTGCCCCTGCACCTTTTATCCTTATCTTTCCCTCTACCTTTTGTTTTACCTCTCTTAATCCATCCTGGACAGTTTTTATGGGTCTACCTGCAGTTGGAAGATAGGATTTGGCAATAAGCTGTCCCTCATTATCTATGATGGCAACATTTGTGCTAACCGAGCCAATATCAACACCCAGGTAGGCGTCCACGAGTTTTTCTGTATCAGGGAAGATGTATTCTTCCTCCAGGTATGCGCATTTTTCATCTTCAAAATCAAGAGATAATTTTGGTAAAATTCCTCTATGTCTTTGCACTTCAAGGGAGGATGTTAGTTTTGTTAGGTTAAAGTTCACATTATCATTTTTTTCCTTTAATAAAAGAGCTGCTCCTAAGGCTCCCAGGGAGAAAAAATAGGGCAGGATAATAACATCATCCCGACCAAGAACTTTTTTAAAAGCAACGAGTATTGCTTCATTAGCCGCTACTCCTCCCTGAAAAGAAACCTTTCCTTTAAATTCCTTCCCCCGGGTAATATTACTTTTATAGCTCCTAACAAGAGCTTCGCAGAGCCCCATCGTTATATCTTTCATAGGGGTCCCTTTTTGCTGAAGATGTATCATATCAGATTTGGCAAATACTGCACATCTTCCGGCAAGCCTTGCAGGATTTGTTGATTTGAGTGCCTCCCTGGCAAACTCTCCTTCTATATGGAGCTTGAGCCTTTTGGCTTGCTGGTCTAAAAATGAACCTGTTCCTGATGCACAGCTTGAGTTCATCCCAAAATCCACTACTTCTCCCTCATCATCAAGAGCCACAAATTTTGCATCCATTCCTCCTATGTCTATTATAGTCCTGACGGAGGAGTCAATATGATAGGTTCCCTTTGCCTGACAGATGACCTCTTCAAAGTAGGGAACATCCCATATTTTACTTAAAAGTTCACCATTTGAGCCTGTTATTGCTACACGGTCAAAAGGATAGGTTTGATATAGCTCTTTCAGGAGCTCTTTTGTCTTCTGGATTGGTTTTCCATTGTGGCGGGTGTATGTATGTTCATAGACGATGTTTCCTTCCTCGTCTATGAGTATAATATTTACAGAGACTGAACCTGAATCTAC
>JACUUP010000008.1 GCA_014859225.1 Candidatus Aerophobota bacterium | reverse complement strand
AAGAGGCAAGCTTCAAGCTCAGCTATCTTTACCCTGAGGAGGCTACCGTGCTTATCTCTCCCTACCTTTCTGCTCAGGGGACGATAGATGTTGATGTGGAAAAAGAAGTTGTGAAGGTACAAGATGCCTCCTATCAGCTTTTCCAGATAGCTTCCTTGATTGAAAAAAAAGATACCTTTTCTCCTCAAAGAAAGCTGTTTAGATTGAGTTATGTCTCTGTTAGGATACTATCCTACAGTGCAAAGGAGCTTTTATCCGAAAAGGGAGAGCTTAATATTGATGAGCCTTCCAACAGCCTCATCGTCGTTGATGCTAAAAAATTCCTGGACAGGGTAGATTATCTTGTGCAAAAAGAGGACAGGATTGAAAATCAGCTTATCACCAAAAAATATAACTTGCTTTATTTATCGGCGCAGGAGGCAAAGGTTATTCTTGAGCCTATAATCTCTCAGCATGGAAAGATTATGATTCTTTCTTTCCCGCAAGAGATAAAAGAGAAAAAAGAAGATGTAATCAGTATACCTCAGAAAACATCATCCGATACCTGCGAGGAAAAGGAAACTACTTCTAGGCTCTCGTCCATGCTACAATCTGTCATATATGTTAGCGACCTGGAGAAAAATTTTGCCGAAATTGAAAAGATTATCCAGGAGTTGAACTCTCCTGTTTGGGCTTCAAAAATGATTACCCGCACATTTTACATAGAGGATGGGTCGGTAGAAAGAATAGCTCTAACTATTGCTAATGCCATAGGTGTTCCTGCCGAGCACATAGAGGGATTGCAGTTAAAGACAGGGACCTGGATGCAGATGCAACTTTCTTCTCCCACAATAGATCTTGGAAATATTGGGGCTATCGGTAAAAAATAGTTTTAACATGGAGCTTGACCTATGAAAAGAACAAAACTACATAAAAAGGGCATATTTGCAGGGGTGTTTATTTTTAGTATTCTTTTTTGTACACATCCTTCTTTTGCCGAATCTTCTATCTGGGTAGACCCTTCTACGGGACGAATTACAGTAAGAGCTACCCGGGAACAGATGAAAAATATTGAAGAGATTCTTCCCACACTTCCCACCACAACAAGGCAGATAAGAATTGAGGCGCGTATTGTAGAGGTAAGCGGAAGGATAGCGCAAAGATTTGGGACGTATCTTGAGAGACTGACCGGCCTGGAGGTGCCTATAGGTCCTCTGGGAGAAGGGAGCAGGTTGGCTTATGGTCCAAGGACTTTAGCCGAGCTTGCTCAGGGAGAGGGAAAACTTGAGTTTAGTTTTTTCAAACTTTCCCTGGAGGAGCGATTTGAGCTGGCACTTAATATGCTTTTAACTGAGGGTAAAGCGGAAATTTTATCCAATCCGCGCGTGGTTACTTTATCAGGAGAAGTTGCAGGAGTATTTGTAACAACAGAGGTTCCTTATCTATCTTCAATAACGTATGAGACCATAGATGATAGAAGAATTCCTATAGAGCACTATGATTATGCCACAGTAGGAATAGTTCTCCAGGTTCTTCCCCGCATAGTAGGTGAAGACCTGGTGGAAATGTCCATAATTCCCCTGGTAGGAAACTATGAGATTACTCCAGAGTTTGGAGCCCAACATCCAATATTTAAGCGTCAGGTATCTCCCACCAATGTGACGGTGAAAGATGGTGAGTCTCTGGTAATAGGCGGACTTATAAGCAAGGAAAAGACAAGGCAAACCATTGGACTTCCCGTTCTTTCACACCTGCCCATACTGGGAAGTCTTTTTAGAAGTCAAATAGATACGGTTGAAGATAAGAATTTAATTATAACCATAAAACCACATATTTTAAAGCCAAGAGAGATAGAGGGACGAGTTAAAAAAGTTTTTCATTTTACATATGCGCGCGCCGAAGAGATTGCTGATAAAATAAGAGAAGTTACATCTCCGCATGGTTCTGTAGAGGTGAATCCTATGGAAGCTCCACCTAATTCAGTTGTAGTAAGAGATAGAGAAGATAGAATACATCTTATCCAGACTTTGGTAAATCAAATAGGAACTTTTGAGGAACAGAAAAGGCAGAAAATATACCGTTTAACTTTTACCCCGGTTGAGGGTGTGAGGGCTGTGGTGGAAAATCTTTTATCTGCTGAAGGGTCTTTGGTGCTGATGAGAGAAGAAAATGCTATTTTAATAGCGGATGGTGCTTATCAGCTTTCCATCATAGATTCAGCTATTTTCGTTCTTGAGGAGTATAACTCATCTTTTCAAAAGAAATTTTTATTTCTTTCCCATATAAGTCCCTCTGAGGCTATCCAAGAGATAAGCTCTTTTATTTCTCCCCGGGGAGATGTTAAGCCTGTAGGAGATAAGATGATAGTTGTGGAGGATAACAGGTTGGTTATTCAAAGAGTTGAAGAAGAGCTAAAAAAAATAGATGTGCCTCAAAGATAAATAAAACTTATATAACAGGTAAGTTCTCCTAAAATGAACCATTAGAAAAGCTAAACTGTTACATGGTATTTATAAATTAAATAAAAAAGGAAAGCTATGAAAAAGATAAAATTTGGCCTGCCCAAGGGAAGTCTGGAAAGGATGAGTGTTGAGCTTTTTCAGCGTGCAGGATATACTATTAAAAGAGAAGAAAGAGCGTATAATCCATCCATAGATGATGATGAGATTGAACTTGTCCTCATACGCACCCAGGAAATTCCTCTTTATGTGGGAAAAGGTATCCTTGATGCAGGACTTTCTGGATATGACTGGATACTGGAAAGGGGGATGAAAGTTGAAAAAGTAAAACAGCTTTCTTATTCAAAGAAAGGTCCTGGTAAGGTGAAATGGGTGCTTGCTGTTCCTGTGGCCTCTTCCATCCAAAAGCCTGAGCACCTGCAGGGAAAAAGAGTGGCCACTGAGCTTGTGGAGGTTACCAGGAATTATCTTAAGCAAAGAGGGGTTAAAGCAGAGGTTGAGTTTTCCTGGGGGGCTACAGAGGTTAAACCACCTCTCCTGGTGGATGCTATTGTTGAGCTTACAGAGACAGGTAGGTCTCTTCGGGCAAATAATCTTCGTATAGTTGATATTGTTCTTGAATCAACAACCTGGTTGATAGCCAACCCTTCATCCTGGAAGGATAAATGGAAAAAAGAAAAGATAAAAAGCTTAGGTATCCTTCTGGAGGGGGCAATTAATGGGATGGGAAAAGTGGGGCTAAAATTGAATGTTTCTGAGGAAAATTTACAAAAGGTTATAGGGCATTTACCTGCCTTGCGCAGACCAACAATTTCTCCTCTATCAGAGAAAGGTTGGTGGGCTGTAGAGACGATAATTGATGAGCTTAAAGCAAGGGAACTTATCCCCAAGTTGAAAAAAGCAGGGGGAGAGGGGATAGTTGAGTATCCATTAAATAAAATTGTGTATTAAGGAGTGATGTTATGCCATCTCCTCTGGTAAGTGTGGTTATGGGGAGTGAGTCTGATATGCCTGTGATGAAAAGGTGCATTGAGGCTCTGCAAATGTTTGGTGTGGAGTTGGAGGTGAGGATTTTATCAGCTCACCGAATGCCTGATGAGACGGTGTCTTTTTCTAAGGGACTGGAGAAAAGAGGAGTTAAGGTTGTTATTGCAGGCGCAGGAGGAGCGGCTCATCTTCCGGGAGTAATTGCCGCTCATACAACCCTGCCTGTTGTTGGGATTCCTCTTTCCTCAACTCCACTTCAGGGAATTGATGCTCTTTATTCCATAGTTCAAATGCCATCGGGGGTCCCTGTGGCTTGTATGGGAATTGGGGAGTCAGGTGCTTTTAATGCAGCTATCTTTGCACTGGAGATAATCTCTTGCTATCAGGAGTCTTTAGGGGAAAAACTTAAAGACTACAGAAAAAAATTAGCATTCAGGGAGAAATCTTATGAGAAAAATAAAAATTAGAACAAGAGGATTTGAAAGGGAAGCTGAATTAAATGATTCTGCCATGGCAAATTCCTTTTATCAGGCTCTACCTGTAAAAGGTAAGGCGAACAGATGGGGTGATGAGATTTATTTTCGTGTTCCGGTAAAGCACGCACCTGGCGAGGCTAAAGGAGTAGTTGATGAAGGTGATGTTGCCTTTTGGCCTCCGGGGAATGCTTTCTGTATCTTTTTTGGGCCTACTCCTGTAAGCACAGAGAGGGAGATACGCCCGGCAAGTGAGGTAATCATTTTAGGAAAAATAAAAGACGACCTTGAGGTTTTTAAATGGGTGAAAGACGGACAGGAGATTATTATAGAAAGAGGTGATTAGAGTAATGCAATCTAAAATATCCGAGATAAGGGCACGCCAGATACTTGATTCACGTGGTAATCCCACCCTGGAGTGTGATGTGTTGCTGGAAGGAGGTTTTTGGGGAAGAGCGGCTGTTCCTTCAGGAGCATCTACGGGAGAGCATGAGGCAATTGAGCTAAGAGACGGCGGGAATGAATGGATGGGTAAGGGTGTTTTACAGGCTGTTGAAAATGTTAACACGATAATAGCCCCTGACTTGAAAGGCAAAGATTCTCTCCAACAAGCAGAAATTGACTATACTATGATAGAGCTTGATGGAACAGAAAACAAAAAAAATCTTGGAGCTAACGCTATACTTGGAGTATCCCTGGCTGTGGCAAAAGCTGCAGCGGCATGCTTAAAAATTCCTCTTTATAGATACATGGGAGGATGTAATGCCAGGGTTTTACCTGTTCCCATGCTTAATGTTTTAAATGGGGGAGAGCATGCTGATAATAATGTGGATTTGCAGGAGTTTATGATAATGCCTGTGGGTGCAGCTTCCTTCAGGGAAGCTTTAAGATGGGCAGGGGAGACATTTCATCAGTTAAACAAGGTTCTTAAGAAAAGAGGCTACAGCACGGCCGTTGGAGATGAGGGAGGTTTTGCCCCCAACCTTTCTTCCAACCGAGAAGCTTTGGAGTTGATAGTTGAGGCGATTAAACTTGCAGGATATAAGTTAGGGAAAGATATCGCTTTAGCTTTAGACCCGGCGGCAAGTAGTTTTTATAAGGAAGGAAAATATATTCTTTTATCTGAAGAGAAAAAGGAGCATACCTCTGAGGAAATGGTTGACTTTTATCAAAGTTTAACAGAGGAATTTCCCATTATTAGCATAGAAGATGGATTGGCTGAGGATGATTGGGAAGGATGGAAACTTCTCACGTTGAAGTTTAAAGATAAGCTGCAGCTTGTGGGAGATGATATTTTTGTAACCAACACAAAAAGATTACTTCAGGGAATTAAGTTAGGTGTGGCAAATTCCATTTTAATTAAACCAAACCAAATTGGCACGCTTACCGAAACTATTGAAGCAGTCAGGATAGCAAGAGAAAATAATTACACTGCGGTTATCTCTCACCGCTCAGGGGAAACTGAGGATACTACCATAGCTGACCTTGCGGTTGGACTGGGTACAGGTCAAATTAAGACTGGTTCCTGCTCGCGTGGTGAAAGGGTAGCTAAGTATAACCAGCTTCTGCGTATAGAAGAGGAGCTGGGAGATACGGCTATATACGCCAAACCATTTTAAAAAATTGGGGTCAGGTCTTGCAATATCACATAGTAGAAATTACGCTTTAGAGAATGAACATGGTTTATATCAAAGGTTCAAAATTTGAGCTATAACCGTTGAAAATGTGATATTGCAAGACCTGACCCCTTGACTTTTGCTGACCCCTTGACTTTTGAAAGGAGAATTTAAAGGATGATGCATAAGGTAACGTTGATTCCTGGAGATGGAATAGGACCAGAGATAACAGAAGTTGCTCAAGAATGCGTAGAAGTAACGGGAGTAAAAATAGATTGGGAGATAGCCTGTGCTGGAAAGGCAGCGATAAAAGAGTATGGTACTCCCCTTCCAGAAAGCACAATTGATTCTATAAAGAAAAACAAAGTAGCCTGGAAAGGACCTATCACCACTCCAATAGGAGAAGGATTTAGAAGTGTAAATGTTGCTTTAAGGAAAGAGTTAAATCTTTACACCTGTCTTAGACCTTACAAGCTTTATCCCGGGGTAAGAAGTAGATTTTCTGATGTGGATATTGTAGTTGTCAGAGAAAATACGGAAGACCTTTACGCCGGTATTGAATTTGAGCTGGGAGACACAGATACAAAAGAATTTATAGAGTTTATATACAGGATAAAAGGAGAAAAAATCAGGGAGGATTCAGCAATAAGTATCAAGCCAATTTCTATCTCAGCAAGTAGAAAAATAGTAAAAGCGGCATTTGAGTGGGCTCTTGCAAATAATCGCAAAAAGGTAACCTGCATCCACAAAGCTAACATAATGAAATTCACCGATGGGCTTTTTTTAGCTTCCGCAAGAGAGGTAGCTCATTCTTATGAGGGGAAAATTGAATTTGATGATAGATTGGTAGATAATATGTGCATGCAACTTGTGCAAAAGCCTCAAATTTATGATGTGCTTGTACTTCCCAATCTTTACGGGGATATAGTTTCGGATTTGTGCGCAGGTCTTGTTGGCGGTTTAGGAGTTGCCCCGGGAGCAAACATTGGTGATGAGTATGCTGTTTTTGAGCCCACTCATGGAAGTGCTCCCCGATACCAGGGGATGAATAAGGTAAATCCTGCTGGAATGATACTCTCCGCAGTTATGATGCTTCAGTACCTGGGTGAGAGAAAAGCAGCTGGTAGATTAGAGATAGCTTTAGCAAAAGTAATTAAAGAAGGTAAGAAGGTGACCTATGACCTTAAGCCCAGCCCCGATGACCCTACCGCAGCAGGAACGCGTGAGATGGGAGAGGCTGTAATAGAAGAGCTTCTTAAATAACCCCCCAGAGTCTTCCTGAAACCCAAGCTTTGCAGTTGCATTTTTCCCCACATTTATTACAATTAATGTGGAGGATTTAAATGGATGATGAAAAAAAAGATTACAGGAAAACTCCTCCACCAGAGGGTGGACCTCCACCCACAGGAGGTGGGCCTCCACCCAGGAATAGGTGGAGCAAGAATCTTTTTTTGCTTATCATAATGTTTGTGGTGGTGATTTCCATTTTCAATTTTGTAAGAATGGGTTCCAGGGAAGAGGAACAACAGATAACATACACTCAATTTATCAATATGGTTGAAGCTAATAGAATACAGCGGGTGACCATCAGAGGCAAATCCATTAAGGGAAAGATTAATGGAGTGGTTGTCAGTACCTATGCTCCTGATGACCCTGAGCTTATCAGCCTTTTAAGACAAAATAACATAGAAATAGAAGCTGTCCCAGAAACACAAGGTTGGTGGGTGGGTCTTTTAGGAGGGGTACTGCCGATTATTATTTTTATAGCTATATGGTTCTGGATATTTCGCCAGATGCGAGCTACAGGAAATAAAGCACTTTCCTTTGGAAAAAGTAAAGCAAAAATAGCTTCAAAAGAAAAAATTAGAGTTACCTTTGATGATGTGGCTGGAGCGCAAGAAGCTAAAGAAGAGCTGCGGGAGATAATAGAATTTTTAAAAAATCCCCAGAAATTTCAAAAAATGGGAGCTAAGATTCCCAAAGGGGTGCTTCTGGTTGGGCCACCTGGTTGTGGTAAAACTCTTCTGGCAAGAGCTGTAGCCGGGGAGGCAGGAGTTTATTTTTTCAGTATAAGTGGGTCAGATTTTGTAGAGATGTTTGTGGGAGTGGGGGCATCAAGAGTTAGAGACCTTTTTGAACAGGGCAGGCGTAATGCTCCCTGTATAATATTTATTGATGAACTGGATGCGGTTGGTAGACAGAGGTTTGCCGGTATAGGCGGAGGGCACGATGAAAAGGAGCAAACTTTAAACCAACTTTTAGTTGAGTTGGATGGTTTTTCTCCCCGAGAAGGGATTATTGTTATAGCGGCCACCAACAGACCCGATGTGCTTGATGCGGCGCTACTACGAGCAGGGAGGTTTGATAGGAGAGTGACCATTGGTGCCCCAGATATAAAAGAAAGAGAGGAAATACTTAGCCTGCATATGCAAAACCACCCACTTGATGTGGATGTTGATGTTAAGGTTTTAGCTCGCAGAACCCCGGGGTTTGTAGGCTCAGATATTGAGAATCTGGTAAATGAAGCCTCTCTTTTAGCTGCCAGAGGAAATAAAAATAAGATTGGAATGGTCGAATTTGAAGAGGCAATAGAAAGAGTAATAGCCGGACCGGAGAAAAAGTCAAGAGTGATGAGAGAAAAAGAGAAAAAAATTGTTGCCTATCATGAAAGCGGACATACTGTTGTGGGTAATCTTTTACCTGAAACCGACCCCATTCATAAAGTTTCTATAATTCCCAGGGGCTCAGCTGCACTTGGGTATACTCTACAACTTCCTCTTGAAGATAAGTATCTTGCAACAAAGTCAGAGCTCCTGGATAAATTGGTTGTTCTTCTTGCAGGAAGAGCCAGCGAACAGCTCATTTTTAATGAAATCTCAACGGGTGCTCAAAACGATTTATCTCGCGCAACCCATATTGTTAGAAAAATGATAACCGAGTATGGAATGAGTGAAAAACTTGGTCCTGTGGCTTTACATGGTGAATCTGATGAGGTTTTTCTTGGGCGTGATTTTTTAAAAGAAAAAAACTACAGCGAGGAGCTTGCATACGAAGTAGATAAGGAGATTAAACGCATGATTGAGGCAGCATATCGTAAGGGCTATGCTATTTTAGAAAAAAATAAGGATAAACTTGTCAAGCTGGCAGAGGAACTTGAGACAAAGGAAGTGCTGGAGGAAGCTGATATTAAGAGAATTCTGGGAGAAAGGGTCGTAGCAGATGAGAAGAAAGAAAAGGGAAAAGAAAAGACAAAAGTTTCCAAAAAGAAGTCATCTCCAGCTAAAATGACCAGGGGCACAAAAGAAAAGAAAAAAACAAAAGGAGGACTGCCAGGTTCTATTTTAGATGGGAAAGCAACAGGTTGAAATAAGTTTATCTTTGCCTTATTCGTTTCTTTAAGGTATGAATAAAATCACTTCTTCATCATTACAGCTAACCTTGAACATTAAATGAAAATGTCGAACTTCAAGAAATTTGTCTTAAATTTCTCCGACACTACATTAGACCTGAGAAAAAAAGTTGCGCTCATGGGTATCTTAAACCTCAGTCCTGATTCTTTTTATGACGGGGGATGGTATAAAACAGAAAAACAGATTCTTGAACGAGTAGAAAAGATGCTTAAAGAAGGAGCAGATATCATTGATGTGGGAGGTGAATCCACAAGACCGGGTGCTCATCCGATTAGCTTTGAAGAAGAAGTTAAAAGGACCATTCCTTGCATAAAAAAAATTAATAGATTTTTCCAGGTTCCTATCTCCATTGATACTTACAAGGCTAAGGTAGCAAAGGAAGCCTGCGGGGCAGGGGCAGAGATGGTAAATGATATAAGTGGTTTAAGATTTGACCCTGAGATGGCACAGATAGTCTCTGCAAATAAGGCCCATCTTATTATAATGCATATAAAAGGCAGCCCCAAAAATATGCAAGAAAATCCCCACTACGAGGCTTTAATTCCTGAGATAATCTCTTACTTAAAGGAAAGTTTAAGGATAGCGAAGGAGGCAGGGATTGCTCCAGAAAAGGTTATTGTTGACCCTGGAATAGGTTTTGGCAAGACGGTGGAGCATAATCTTTTTATTTTGAAAAACCTGAAAAAGCTGCAGGTTTTAGGAAGACCCATTTTGATAGGAGTTTCAAGAAAATCTTTTATAGGAAAAGTTTTAAATATCCCTCTCCAGCAAAGACTTGCAGGGGGCATTGCAGCAACCTGTGTAGCTGTAGCTGAGGGTGCCAGGATGGTGCGCTGCCATGATGTAAGACAGACCAGGCAGGCAGTTGACCTGCTGGACGCCATAATGAAGCAAAAGGTGCACCTATGACTATTCTTGGAGTGGACCCTGGAACAGCCATAACTGGCTATGGCGTGATTGATGTAGAATGTTCCTTACCTCAACTTACCGATTATGGTTGCCTTAGAACCTCAAGTAAACAGGATATGGTTGAGAGATTGAAAGATATTTACTGGCAAATGAAAAAAATTGTGAAAAAGTTTTCTCCCCAAGAAATAGCAGTTGAAGATATATTTTTTAATAAAAATATTAAAACCGCTCTTTCTGTGGGGCAGGCAAGGGGCGTTATCCTCCTGGCGGTCTCTTCCGGGGGAGGTAAAGTTTTCAGCTACGCACCCCTGGAGGTAAAACAGGCGATAACTGGTTACGGAAGAGCTCGTAAGGAACAAATTCAACATATGATTAAAAATATTTTGAATTTATCTTGCCTTCCTGTCCCTGATGATGCATCTGATGCTATTGCTGTTGCCCTTTGCCATTTTTATTCCCGCAAACTAAAAAATAAAATTAATTTGGAGAGGGAGAATGGACTTTGATTTGACAGAAGAGCAAAAGATGATTCTGGAGTTGGTTGATGAGGTGAGTGAAAAAGAAATTGAACCTTTAGCTGATGAAGTGGCAGAAAAAGGTGAGTTTCCACGAGGTAACATTGAAAGGTTAGCCAGTCTTGACCTTTTTGGAATCACCATTCCTAAAAAGTACGCAGGCTTAGAAATGGATTATCTTACCTGGGCCCTGGTGGCAGAAAGAATCTCCAGAGCTTGCGCTACAACCGGTCTTATCTTTGGTGCCAATCTTCTTTGCACCTTTCCCCTTTTAAATTTTGGGAGCGAGGAACAAAAAAGCACGTTCCTTCCTCCCTTAGCTAAGGGGACATCCCTGGGAGCTTTTGCTCTTACTGAACCTGAGGCAGGCTCTGATGCTGGCAATGTTCAAACATCGGCTAAAAAAGATGCAGATGGCTACATTTTAAATGGGAACAAAATTTTTATAACCAATGGAGAAGTAGCAGATATTTATATAATAATAGCCAATCTGGACAGGAAAAGAGGAGCAAGGGGGCTTGCTGCTTTTATTCTAAAAAAAGGAACCACAGGTTTTTCCTTTGGACAGCATTTCAGAAAAATGGGTCTTGAGGCTCTACCCAATGTGGAGCTTATTTTAAAAGATTGCCCGGTTCCCGAAAATAACCTTATTGGTGGAGAGAAGAAAGGATTCAAAATAGCGATGGAAACTTTTGCCGCAGGAAGGATTGGTGTGGGTATAGGTGCTTTAGGAATAGCTGAGGCTGCCTTTAAAAAGGCGCGTGATTATTCTAAAGAAAGGGTGCAGTTTGGGCGCACCATTTCCAGCTTTCAGGCTGTTCAACATATACTTGCTGATATGGCTACAAAGATAGAGGCATCCCGTCAGTTTCTCTACAAAGCCGCCTGGCTACTGGACAAGGGAATGCCCTTTGAGAAATATGCCTCCATGGGTAAACTATATGCATCAGAGACTGCTATGTGGGTTACCACCAAGGCAGTGCAAATCTTAGGAGGTTACGGATATATGAAAGATTATCCGGTGGAAAGGTATATGAGGGAGGCTAAACTTTTCGAGATAATAGAAGGAACTTCTGAAATCCAGAGAGGAATTATAGCAAATTTAATCTTAAAAGAAACATAGGAGGATGAGAAATTGCGCATAGTTGTTTGCATTAAACAGGTTCCAGATACAGAAGAGCTTACCAAAGTTAAGGTAAATCCTGTGGATAATACCATTGTAAGGGAAGGAATAAAAAATATCATTAACCCCTTTGATGAAAATGCACTGGAGGAAGCATTAAGGATAAAGGAAAAAAACGCTGCTTCTGTAACCTGTATTTCTATGGGACCTCCCCAGGCAGAGGATGCTTTAAGAAAGGCTCTTTCTATGGGAGTTGATGAAGCCATACTTATATCTGATACTTGTTTTGCTGGCTCGGATACCTGGGCAACCTCTTATATTCTCTCAGAGGCTATCAAGAGATTGGGAGATTTTGACCTTATAATAGCAGGTAAACAGGCAATTGATGGAGATACCGCTCAGGTAGGTCCGGGTATTGCTGAACATCTGGGGATTCCACAGCTAACTTATGTGCGTAAAATTGAGATTAAGAATGGCATGATAAGAGCTGAGCGAGCCTTGGAAGATTATTTTGAGGTGGTGGAGATAAAACTTCCCGCTCTTATTACAGTTACCAAGGAGATAAATGAGCCAAGGTACCCGTCCCTGAGGAATCTTTTAAAGGCTAAAAAGATTAAAATCCCGCTATGGGATAACAGGTTTTTAAATCTTGCTCAAGATAAAATCGGGCTTGATGGCTCCCCTACCAGGGTGATTAGAACATTTACTCCAGGGTTGCCCAAAAAAGGGGAGATTATACAGGGTGATATAAAGGAAAAAGCAGATAAAATTATTGAGGAAATAAAAAAGAGGAATCTTTTAAGATGGCTACAATAAAGATAATATCTGATAGTTGCACGGGGTGTGAAAAATGTATTCCTGCCTGCCCCTTTTCGTTGATAAAATTAGAGGAAGGAAAGGCTCATATTATGCCAGGATGCACATTTTGTGGAGCCTGCGTGGAGGAGTGCCCTTTTGATGCTATACTCCTGGAGGAAGAACAAAAGGAGGTAGAGCTTTCTGCATTTAGGGGTGTCTGGGTCTTTGCCGAGCAAAGAGAGGGAGAGATTATGCCAGCCACATTTGAGCTTTTGGCTGCGGGCAGAAAATTAGCCGATGCTCTTGTAGAGAGCTTATCAGTTATCTTTTTGGGAGATGCAATAGATGAAAAAGTAGATGAGTTAAAGAAGTATCCTGTAGACAGGATTTTTTTTGTCTCCCATCCTCTATTAGCTGAGTATCGCACCAGTTTTTATACCAGGGTTTTTGTTGACCTTATCAGAGAATTTAAGCCTGACATTATTCTTTTGGCAGCTACGAGTATGGGGAGAGATTTAGCTCCCAGGGTGGCTGCTCGTCTTAAAACCGGTCTTACTGCAGATTGCACTTCTTTGGATATAGATAAGGAGAAAAGGTGCCTTGTTCAAACCCGTCCTGCTTTTGGTGGAAATATAATGGCAAGTATTGTTACTCCCTACCACCGTCCCCAAATGGCAACAGTTAGACCAAAGGTTATGCGTCCCATGCAGCCTACTTCATTATCTTCAGCTGAAGTTATTAAATTGCAACCTGACCTGAGGAGTGAGGATGAGCTGGTAAAGATTGTAGGTAAGATAAAGGAAGAGACCAATGTTGTAGACCTGCAGGAGGCAGAAATAATAATTTCTGGAGGAAGAGGTCTTGGCAGACCGGAGAATTTTTCCCTTATAAGGGAGCTTGCCGACCTTTTAGGTGGAGCGGTGGGGGCATCGCGTGCCGTTGTTGATGCGGGATGGATTCCTTCTTATCATCAGGTTGGACAAACCGGTAAAACTGTGCAGCCTAAACTCTATATTGCCTGTGGCATCTCCGGGGCAATACAACATCAGGTAGGAATGAGAAGCTCGGATGTGATTGTTGCTATAAATAAGGACCCGGAGGCTCCCATTTTTAATATAGCAACTTACGGCATAGTTGAAGATTTGAATAGATTTTTACCTGTTCTTATGGAGAAACTGAAAAATACATCTTCAGGGAGAAGTTAAAATGTTCTCACGCAGCTTGAATAAAAAAGAGATAAAACTTCTGGAAATGATAGAGGAGTTTGTGAGAGATAAACATGCAGAGTCGGAAGGACATGACTATTCCCACGTTCTCCAGGTAGCTAAAAATGCCATCAAGATAGCTAAGAAAGTTCCCGACCAGGTTGACCCCTTTGTTTTAATATGTGGAGCGCTTTTTCATGACCTGGGGAGAGTTGACCAGTTGAGTGGTATTTTGCATGGATTAAGGGGAGCAGCTCTTGTTGAGCAGTTTCTCAAAGCTACCGAAATTGATGCAGAAACAGGTAAAAGGATTGTTAGGATTGTAACCCGTCATACCTCCACTTCCCATATCCCTCCTGAGACAATGGAAGAAAAAATAGTTTATGATGCGGATACTCTGGATAGGTTTGGATGGGTTGGACTTTTACGGGGAATAATCGGCAAGAAAGGCTCACTTGAGGATATTATTGAAAAGGTGATAATTAGAAGAAGTGAGGATTACAACAAGCTCATATTCAAGGAGAGCAGGGAGATAGGACGTGAGGCTCATGAGGAAACTCTCTTTTTTGTACAAAAACTTAAAAGAGATATAGGAAACAGGTTGAAAGGAGTAAAGGAAATTCCCTTCCCCCGCCCCAATTTAACTAAAGTGAAGGTGGAAGATGAATAGGCAGGAGCTTTTAAATCAGGCTGAGGAGCATATTTTTTCTACCGGCCTCACTGATAGTGGAAGTAAACTTTGCAAATCTAATATGCGCTACGGGCTCGCCAAAATACATTACTGGCAGCAAAAGATGGGTCTTTATCCTCTGGCAGTTTTTATTGGGTCTCCAGATATGACTATAACCCGGAACAGGGGAAGGTGGATGAGCGGTTTTGGATATGGGGGGAAAATTTCCTGGGGAAAAGGTGAGGAGGAAGTTATAGTGCTGGATACAAAACCCAATGCTTGCGGAATGCTGGTGGGTGGTATGTATAAACTACCGGATGAGCACGACCTTTTAAAAAAAATTGAGCATTTCCAGACCCATGTTAATATTATTGATGATGTAGAGGTTGAATGGGATTTTAGTAAAGGTAACCATTTTATTGATATATTTTCCGCTAAACCCAGAAGAGATGTTAATCTTCCGCCTTATCTATTTATAATCCACGGCTCAGCCAATGAGTTAAAAGAGAAAAGTCCCTGTAAGTGGGGACTTTACTGGGATGAATCAGCTTCGCTTAAGGAGGCAGCAACTAAATTTGATACTCCTTTTGGCATGCTTTATCTTGCGGAAGGAAAGAATGCACAGCGTTTTTTTAAATTATATCAGTTTGCCCATAATTTTTCCAAGAAAAAAAGAGAACTTGTAGCAAAGCATTTGTTTTGTGATTATGAGCTTATCTTTAATGAAAATCACCAGGGCCTTTTAAACTACAATGAGATTTTGCTTGGTTGTCATTTTATAGATGATTTTCATAACAAGCTCTATCCTTTAACATTAAGGTCCGACCTTCCAGCATATCTTTTAAGAGGTAAGCCAAATTTAAGCTGTGAGGTAATTGATGCTCTTGGTTTTGAAAATAGAAGCAAAAAGCTTGGCGTGTATGATTATTTAGAAAAGGCAAATATTATTCCCCACGGTGGAGGTTATGTTTTTCCCCATCTTTTAAATGTAGAGGAAGTTTATGAGGTGGGAGAAAAAAGGTATTTTAAAACGGATGTTGCCAACGACAGAGGTAAACAAATTATCTCTAATACAAGGGATATCCCTTACCAGTTTAGAGGAAGGGAAGTTTTGCTCAAAGTGATGGAACTTGATATGGCGGAGATTGTAGCAAAGCTCATCCCGCTTTATGTTGTGAAGGTATAGTTTATGACCTTTATAGCTGATTTTCATATTCATTCCAGGTATAGCCGGGCTACCTCTAAGAATATGGACATTCCTAACCTGGATAGGGCTGCTCAGATGAAGGGTATTAACTTACTTGGAACTGGAGATTTTACCCACCCTCTCTGGTGTGCTCACCTCAAGAAAACCCTTATTCCCGCTCATCCTGGTATATTTAAATACGGCAGGACGCATTTTATACTAACCTGTGAGGTAAACAACATATTTTACAAAGAGGGAAAAGTTAGAAAAATCCACAATATTATTTTTGCACCTGATTTTGACATAGTAGAGAAGATAAACGGCAAATTAGAAAGATTTGGAGACCTTTATTCTGATGGTCGCCCTATTTTGAAGTTAGAGGCTAAACATCTTGTGGAACTGGTGATGCAAATAGATGCGCGTGTTTTTGTGGTGCCCTCGCATATATGGACGCCCTGGTTTTCTCTTTTTGGGTCAAACTCTGGTTTTGATTCTATTGAAGAGTGCTTTGAAGATTGTTCCAGATATATCCTGGCAGGAGAAACCGGTTTATCCTCTGACCCTTCTATGAATTGGCGGCTTAGTTCTCTTGATAAAATCGCCTTAATAAGCTGTTCAGACGCCCACAGTCCTGAGAAAATAGGTAGAGAAGCAAATATCTTCAATGTAGAGATGGGTTACAGGGCAATACTTGAAGCTATAAAACAAAAAGACCCCCAAAAAATTTTATATACCATTGAGTTTTTCCCTCAGGAAGGAAAGTATCATTATGACGGGCATAGAAACTGCGATATAAGTTTATCGCCAGAAGAAACAAAAAAATACAATGGGATTTGCCCGGTTTGTAAAAAAGCTGTAACCGTAGGGGTTTTGAATCGAGTGGAGCAGCTTGCCGATAGACCTGAAGGCTTCAAGCCAGAAAATGCCATACCTTTTAAAAGAATAGTTCCTCTGCGGGAGATTGTAGCTGAAGCTATACAGAAAAAGCCTGCAAGTAAGTTAGTGGGCGAAACCTACACCCGGATTGTCAACCACTATGATGGAGAAATGAATGTTCTTTTAGAAGTTTCTCTAAAAGATATGCATGGATTTATTCCTGAGCGTGTAGTGGAGGGGATTAAAAGGATGAGAGAGGGTAAGGTAAAGATTAAGTGCGGTTTTGATGGTGTATACGGTAAGGTTAAAATTTTTGATGAGGAGGAAGAAGGGGAAGGAAAAGCTGAACAGTTAAGCCTTTTTTAATCGCCATTAATTATATCTGAGGTGCTCTGATTATGTTGGAAGTTTTTGGGACAATATTGGCTGGTCTTGGCCTTTTTTTTGTTGGGGTAAAGATAATAAGTGACAATGCCAAGCAGATGGCCAGCCGGCGTCTGCGCATGCTGGTATCAAAGTGGATAAACAATGGATTGCTCGCCGGCTTGGGCGGAGCTTTATCCGGGTTTGTTACCCAGAGTACCTCGGTTGCTACTTTTATCGTTGCCAGTCTTACATCAAGCGGATTGATGACCGTTAGAAAAGCACTTCCAATTATAATCTGGGCCAATGCAGGCTGTTCTGTATTAG
Source organism: Candidatus Aerophobota bacterium (assembly GCA_014859225.1). Lineage (GTDB taxonomy): Bacteria > Aerophobota > Aerophobia > Aerophobales > B3-G15 > Kmv34. Next base: position 13,234 of record JACUUP010000008.1, on the reverse strand, counting down.
TACTGCTGGCGGTGCTGGATATAAAATATGTGGTTTTGTTCATGCTCAGTATTGCCGGTATATGTTTTGCTTTTGATAAGCCCATCAAGTATCGATATGGAATAGGGATACTCTTTGGCATCGGGTTGCTATTTTATGGTCTTCAAATGATTAGAATAGGAGTCTCACCTTTAGCAGAATTTGGCTGGCTTCAATCGTTTTTGTATCGCATACAAGACTCCTATGTCCTTGCCTTTGTTGTTGGAGCTTTCCTGGCATTTGTTTCACAAACTGCAATTGGTATTGTTATCGTTGCTATTACAATGGCAGAAGCCGGGCTATTCAGTGTTGATCAGACCATTATGCTCATCTACGGGGTACATGTTGGCTCAAGCATTACCACATGGTTCTTGAGCTCCGGCTTGAAGGGAACACCCAAACAGTTAGTTATGCTGCAGGTTCTGTTCAATTTTGTGGGCGCACCTCTTTTTATCTTGATGTTTTACCTGGAAGTATACTTAAATGTTCCTCTTGTTAAAAGACTTGTTGGCACAATAACCCCGCAGCTAAAAGAGCAAATGGCCTATATTGTTTTGCTTTTCAATTTTGGTGTGCCTCTGGTTTTATCGTTTTTCCTTAATCCTTTTTATAAATTACTGGTAAGGCTCTGTCCTCCCACTGAGGAAGAGGATCTATCAAAGCTGCAGTTCATACACGACCAGGCTCTCAATGACCCGGAAACAGCTATGGATCTTGTAGAAAAAGAACAGCTCCGTCTTGTCAAACGTCTTCCAGGCTATTTGGAAAACGTGAGGGTTGAGAAAACATTGACAGAGTCCGCTGGTTATGAAACTGTTCACAATGCCTCCACAGCTGTTGCCACAGAGGTTCAGTCCTTTTTGACCGCCCTTGTTGATAAGAACCTTTCCCATATAACGTCTGAGCGATTGCTGAATCTCCAGAATCGTCATAGCCTCATTATTTCTATTGAAGATAATGTGTACCAATTAGTAAGGACAATAGACCATACCGAGTGCTCTGTAGCGCTGCAAAAATTTATCCATAATGTTGTTGAGGGACTACATACAATCCTGTTGACAATTGTAGACGCCATGGAATCATCTGAAAAATCTGAGGTTGACTTGCTTATCAACATCACTGAGGATAGAGGAGATTTAATGGAAAAGATTCGCAGAATTTATTTAACCAGTGACACGGCACTGGATGTACCAGACAAATCTACACTTCTTTATATTACTAACCTGTATGAGAGAATTGTATGGCTCATAAGAAGGTGGGCAACACTTTTGAAAAGTGTGCACAGCTTAGATCAAGTTAGATAACTATCAACCGCTCCCTTCTTCGCTGGTATCTCGCCCAGTAAAAGTAGCCTCTCCTCTTTTTCCCCTTTGGTAGCCGCGAGGCTCAGAGCCTGCGTAAAAAACATGCACCTTAAAAGGTGCGGCTACATTTATTAGTTGACATAAGGCTTTAAAATTATATTATTTAAGGAACAAAATAAACAAAATATAAAAAGAGGAAACAGGTGAGACTTTCGCGCTATCTTTTTTCTACCACCAAGGAAGCTCCTGCGGAAACAGAATTTGTAAGTCACAGATTAATGTTAAGAGCCGGGCTGATAAAACAGGTAACTTCTGGAATTTATTCTTTTTTACCTTTGGGATTCAGGGTACTGGATAAGGTTGTTTCTGTTGTAAGGGATGAGATGAATGCAGTTGGAGCACAGGAGTTTCTTTTGCCTTTTGTCCAGCCGGCTGAACTCTGGAAAATTAGTGGGAGGTGGGATGAGTACGGAGAGGAGCTTTTGCGCTTTCAGGACCGTAAAGGAAACTGGCTTGTTCTTTCCCCTACCCATGAGGAGATTGTTACAGATTTAGCAAAAGAGATATTAACCTCTTACAGGAGATTGCCCGTTGTTGTTTACCAGATTCAAATTAAATTTAGAGATGAACTTCGCCCGAGGGGTGGCATAATCAGGTCAAGGGAATTTCTAATGAAAGATGCCTACAGTTTCTGCAAAGATGAGGCTCAGATGAAGGAAATTTATCAGGAGATGAGAGGAGCTTATGAGCGAATATTTACTCGCTGCGGGTTGGAATACAAATTAGTTGAAGCAGAAAGTGGCCTCATAGGAGGGGATATTTCCCATGAGTTTATAACACCTGCCTCTGCGGGAGAGGATAAGATAGTAGAGTGCGAGAGCTGTGGTTATTGCTCTAAACTGGAGAAGGCAAACTCTGTTGTGGAGGAGAATGAAGGTGTGAGTGAGGGATGCTTAGGGGAAGTTGAAACTCCCAATACAAAGCCTATGGAGAGTTTAATTTCGCCAAAAGATAAATGTTCTGTTTGCCATGCTCCTTTAAGGATAAAAAGAGGACTGGAAGTTGGTCATCTTTTCCATTTAGGGTATAAATACTCTTCTAAATTGGGAGCTCTCTTTTCCAATGAAGAAGGAGAAAAAAATCCTCTTTTAATGGGATGTTATGGAGTTGGAATATCCCGTATTCCTGCAGCCATTATTGAGCAAAATAATGACGAGGATGGTATTATATGGCCAAAAGAAGTTGCTCCTTTCAAGGCTGTAGTCATTCCAACTTCAGAGCAGACTTTTGATTTCTCTGAAAAGGTTTACCAAGAATTGAAGGGAAATTCAATAGATGTTTTATGGGATGACAGAGATACCTCAGCAGGAGTTAAGTTTAAAGATTCTGATTTAATGGGTATTCCCTTGAAGGTAATTATTGGCAGGACTTTCTTAAAAGAGGGAAAGATTGAAGTAAAAAAACGCAAAAATGGTGAGTTAATAAAAATAGATAAAGGGGAATTTATTCAACAATTTATGGGGTTAATGTAATATGGAAAATAGAGATTTAATTTCGGTACTTGAATCTATCCAGTATGAAAGAGGTTTAACTAAAGATAGTTTGCTTGAGGGTATCAGAGAGGCTCTTTATTTTGCTTATAAAAAGAGATATTCCCGACCCCCTCGGGACCTCCAGGTAGTTTTGGATGAGAAAAAGGGAGAGTTTAAGGTTTTTGTCAAAAAACTTGTGGTAGAGAAGGCTAAAAAGGGAGCGGTAGAACTTTCTCTTGAAGATGCTCAAAAGATAAATCCCGAAGCCAAAACAGGGGATGAGGTAGAGCTGGAGGTTAATCCTCTTGATTTAAGTCGGATAGCTGCAAGCACGGGAAAATATGTTATGATGCAGCAAATTGTAGAAAAGGAAAAAGATAGGCTCTATGAGGAATTTAAGAAAAAAGAAGGAGAACTTGTAAGTGGTACTATTAGATATAAAACCGACCGTTTTATTTTAATTGACCTTGGTAAATTAGAGGGGATTTTGCCGGATAGAGAGTCTTTTCTCAACAGAGATTATAGACAGGGAGAGCGGATTCTTGCCTATGTTGTGCGAGTTACAAGAGAATCCAGGGGACCTCATATTGTTCTTTCGCAGACTCATCCTAATTTTCTGCGCAGACTTTTTGAAATGGAAGTTCCAGAGATTGCTGAGGGAATAGTTGAGATTAAACAAATTAAAAGAGATGCAGGTAGAAGGGCTAAAGTTGTTGTAGAATCCAAGGATGGAAAAATTGACCCTGTGGGAGCATGTGTGGGTCTGCGCGGTTCCAGAATTAAAGCTATCTTAAGAGAGATGGGTAAGGAGAGGATTGATATAATTAAATATAGCCTGGACCCTGTGGAATTCATAAAAAATGCTTTAAAACCAGCGCAAGTGCAGGAAGTTAAAATGGACGAGAAGAGAAAAGAAGTGAAGGTCATCGTTACAGACGACCAGCTATCTTTAGCAATTGGAGCTAATGGTGAAAATGTGAAATTAGCGGCAAAGCTCACCGGTTGGCAGATAGATGTTCGTTCCCTTGGACAGATAGAAAAAGAAGAAGCTCTTTTGCATGATTTACCAGGCATAGGAGAGAAAACTTTAACATCTTTGAGAGAGCATGGTTTTTTAACTTTAAAGGATATAGTCAGAGGGGGATTTGAGAAATTGACAGAAGTTGAAGGCATTGGTCCTAAATTAGCAGAAAAGATGCTGAAAAAAGCCCAGGAAAAACTGGATTAGCCTAAGGAGGATATCTTTGCGAGTTTATCAACTGGCCAGGAAATTAAAACTTCCCACAAAAAAACTCCTAAGAGTTTTGTCTGAATGGGGAATAGAAGGTAAGACAAATTTAAGCAGCCTTACGCCACAGGAAGAGGCGGAAATTGAGCAGCTTTTAAAGGAAAAACTACCAGAAAAACCCAAAGAAAAAGTCCTTTCCCCCAGAGATCCAATTGTGACTGTTCTTGGACATGTGGACCATGGAAAGACCACTCTCCTGGATGCTCTCCGCAACACCCAGGTAGCTCAAACTGAGGCAGGAGGTATTACTCAGAGGATTGGAGCCTCAGAGATATACTTCCAGGGAAAGAGGATAGTTTTTATTGATACTCCCGGACATGAGGCTTTTACCGCTATGCGGGCACAGGGGGCTCAGGTTACAGATATAGTTGTGCTGGTTATAGCTGCTGATGATGGAGTTATGCCTCAAACAGAGGAGGCTATAAATCATGCCAGAGCAGCAAATGTCCCCATTATAATTGCAATAAATAAAATAGATAAAGAAAATGCCGATTTAGACAGAGTTAAAAGACAACTTACCAGGTATAATTTGACCCCGGAGGAGTGGGGAGGGGAAACTATCTGTGTGGAGGTTTCTGCCCTGGAAAAAAAGGGGTTACATGAGCTTTTAGAAATGATATTTTTGCAGGCCGAGATAATGGAACTATCCGCTGACCCTGCGGGAGAACTGAGAGCGGTGGTAGTGGAAAGCGAGATAAATCGTCAAAAGGGACCTATTTCCACTGTAATAATAAAGCAAGGAACATTAAGAATTGGGGAAGTTATTATTGGAGGGGAGGTTTATGGCAAAGTAAGAGCTTTTATTAACTGGAGAGGAGAAAGATTAAAGGATGCTGGTCCTTCCACTCCTGTCCAGGTTCTGGGTCTTTCTGATGTAGCCTTACCCGGTCAGATTTTTGTCAGGGTGTATAGTGAACGGATAGCAAAGCGTATGGCGGATGAGGCAAAAGAAGAGGCAAGGCGCAGGAGCCTGCGTAAGAGAGAAAAAATAATAACTCTGGAGAGTATTTTTAGCTCCTCTCAAAAGGAAGTTAAGAGTTTAAATGTGGTTTTAAGGGCTGACAGCCAGGGGACATTAAAAGCTGTGGCTGATGTTCTGACGAATATGGGCGATGAGAATGTGAAAGTAGAAGTAGTATCTCAGGGGGTAGGAGAGATTAAAAAATCAGATATATTGCTTGCCTCAAGTTCAGAGGCTATAATACTTAGCTTTAACGCTGAAGTTAGTCCAGAAATTAAAACCCTTGCCCATCAAGAAGAGGTAGAGATCAGGGAATATCAAGTAATATACGATATTATTGAGGATATTAAGCTGGCGCTTACAGGAATGCTGGAACCTGTTTACGCTGAAGATTTAATCGCAAAGGCTGAGATTAGAGATATATTTAAGATCCCTCGCGTGGGAATTGTGGTCGGCTGTTATGTGAGAGAGGGTAAAGTAATTCGGGGGAGTAAAGTAAAGGTGATGAGAGAAGATAAGCTCACGGGCGAGGGTAAGGTTGCAAGTATTAAAAGATTTGAACGCGATGTTAATGAGGTCTCCACTGGGCTTGAGTGTGGTGTAAAGATTGATGGAGTGGATGACATTCAAAAGGGAGACCTGATTGAAGTTTACCAGGAAAGAAGATTAAGATAAAAATAAGCTATCAGTAGGACAGGCGTTGTGCTTGTCATTCGTTTAAATGATCATCGGCGTCTTAGAAATTTATCTTCGCTTATTCTCTTCCAATTCTCTAAAAGATAAGCGCAGGATTATTAAGAGTTTAATTTCCCGTATACATAATAAATTTAATGTTTCTATAGCTGAGATTGGAGACTATTCCTTGTGGCAAAGGACAAAACTTGGAATAGCATTTCTTTCCCCGGATACCAATTATTCCAATAAAGTTCTGGATAAGATTCTGGAGTTTTTAGAGAGAGAACGGGAATTTTTTATAATTGACTTCAAAAAAGAGATTTTGTAAAAGGATTCACAAATGGATGGTTTGCTTTTGGTAAATAAGCCCGCAGGAATAACCTCTCATGAAGTGGTGAAAAAGGTGAGAAATCTTACCGGGGAAAAGAAGGTGGGGCACACCGGAACTTTAGACCCTGCAGCACAGGGTCTTCTTCTTGTTTGCATGGGTAGGGCAACTAAATTGACACCTTTTCTTCAGGAGCTTGATAAGACTTATCAAGGAAAAATAATATTTGGAATTACCACTGCAAGTTTTGATGAGGAAGGGGAAGTTATAGAAGAAAAAGATGCCTCATCCTTGACTGAGCATGAGGTGAGAGCTATTTTTTGCAGGTTTCAAGGCAGAGTATCTCAAACTCCTCCCATGTACTCAGCTATTCACTGGCAGGGTGAGCGTCTTTATAATATAGCAAGAAAAGGTCAGAAGATAAAAATCTCACCCCGCCCTGTTTATATTTACGAGTTAAAGTTAACTCAATTTTCCCCCGGCATCCATCCTGAAGCCAGCTTTGAACTTCGTTGCTCCAAGGGAACTTATGTTAGAAGTCTTTGTCATGATATTGGTGAATCCTCAGGATACGGGGCTTATCAAGCCTTCCTCTGGAGAACGAGGGTGGGTCCTTTTTTATTAACAGAAGCCAGAGATTTAAAAGAAATTGAGCAAGTAGTGGAGAGGAGTGAACTTGGTAAACTGCTTTTTTCTCCAGCAAAAACTCTACCCGATTTTCCTAAAATCTTAGTTAAAAAAGAAGCAGAAAAACTGATAAAATGGGGTAGACCTCTTTATATATCTCATATCGCGCATCTTCCTTCTAACCTTGAAAAAGGTGATAGAGTGAGATTTTGTTCAGAAGGAGATGAACTTCTTGCTGTGGGCGTGGCTTTGCAAAGTGGCTCTCACTTCATGAAAGATAAGGTAGGATTTAAATATCTAAGGGTGCTTGCTTAGCAATGATAATCAGAAAAGATTTTTCTAATTCAGGGGAAAAATCAGCTGTTTGCTTAACAATAGGATTTTTTGATGGGGTTCATCGGGGACATAAAAAAATTATAAAGGATGTTGTAGAAGGAGCCAGACTAAACAATCTTCAAAGCTGCATCGTTAGTTTCCATTGCCATCCAAATGAATTCTTTTCTGGTAGGCCGATGAAATTTTTAACTTCCTGGGAGGAAAAAGAGGAAATTTTCCAGAGCCTGGGGGTTGATTTAATTCAGGTTTTCACTTTCAATTCCCGCTTTGCAAGTCTTTCTCCCGAACAGTTTTTACAAAAGTTAAGTGAGATTTTCTACATTCATGAGATTCTGGTGGGAGAAGGATTTAATTTTGGTCGCAGGAAAGAAGGAAATATTAGTTTTTTATACAAAAAACAATCTAAATTTGGTTACAGACTCAGGGTTATTCCTTATGTTAAATTTAAGAGGGAAAAGGTCAGCAGCTCTTTACTTAGAAGGTGGTTAGAGGAGGGAAAGATACAGAAGGTTGCCCGGGGTTTGGGGCACTACCCCACCCTTATGGGTAAGGTAACTTGTGGGAGGGGAAAAGGTCGTGAGATTGGTTATCCTACCGCAAATATTGAGTCCCATCCCGAGAAATTACTTCCTCCAGGTGGGGTTTATGTCGGTTATGTGGAATTGGGAGGAAAAAACCACAAAGCTCTGATAAATATTGGTGCAAGACCTACTTTTGGCGATTTAACTTGCGGGGTTGAAGTCCATATAATAAATTTTAACAATCAACTTTACGAGAAGATGTTAAAGGTTTATCTTGTAGAAAAGATAAGAGATATAGTTTTTTTCCCATCTCCTGCACATCTTTCCCAACAATTGGAAAGGGACAAAGAAAAAGCAGAACAGATACTAAATAGTAGTGGCTTATTAGAGAAGGCTATATACCAATGAGATATAACTTACAAACAAGAGAAACTAAAGGTAGGGTATTTGACAAAACAGTATATCATTTTGCTCGTGTTGGCTCTACAAACAAATTAGCCTTTTCCCTTGCTGAGAAGGGTGGAAAGGAGGGAACTGTAGTTTTAGCGGATGAACAGTTTAAGGGAGAAGGACGCACAGGGAGAGAATGGTTTTCACCTTGCGGGGGACTCTGGTTTTCCCTCATCTTGCGTCCCAATTTTCTGTTAAATAATACCTCTATGTATCCTTTAATGGGAGCAACAGCAGTTGTCAGGACAATTAAAAAGCTCACCTGTTTACCTGCCTGTATTAGCTTACCAAACGATATTTTAATCAGGGAAAAGAAAGTTGGGGGAGTTATGTGTACGATAAAAATTGAGGAGAGACAGGTAAAATTTGCTATTCTGGGGGTGGGGGTGAATCTAAATGTTGAAAGTTTTCCCGCCTCACTTCAAGATTTGTCTACCTCACTTTTGCTGGAGACCCACAGACTTACATCTCCCTTGTACTTTTTGGACCTTTTTCTTGAGGAACTGGAAGGTCTTTACGCTCTCTCACAGGTAGATTCCCTTTCCTTTATGGATAAAGCTAAAGAATTTATTCCCCAGGGAGCAGGTATCCATGAATCTGGTTATAGATATTGGTAACACCATCATAAAAACAGGACTTTTTAAAAAAGAGAAGATGCTCCTGAGAGGCACCTTTTCCACCCATCCTGATAAAGAATCTGATGAGTGGGGTATCTTATTGAAAAACTGGTTAGAGATATCGCCAGAGAAAACCTGCATAGATATAGTAGTAATTTCTTCTGTAGCTCAAAGTGCTCTTGTTCCTATAAGAAAAGCTATGCCCAGATATTTTAGAGTTTCCCCGCTGGAGCTCACTCACAAGATAGCTGGTATTCCTATTCTTTGTGATAATCCAGAGGAGGTGGGAGCTGATAGGATAGCTAATGCTGTTGCTGTTAAAAGTATGTATAAGATGCCAGCAGTAGTTGTTGATTTTGGTACCGCTACCACTTTTGATGTTATTTCTGAAAGAGGAGAGTATGTAGGTGGAGTTATTGCTCCGGGTATTCGTGTTGCCTCTGAAAGTCTATGGCAGAGGGCAGAGCGGCTCTTTCCCGTAGAGTTTAAGAAACCTGACCGTGTTATCGGGAAAAATACCACTGCTAATCTAATCTCGGGAATATTTTATACCAGTGTAGGGATGGTCAGGGAGATACTTGACAGAATAGAAAAGGAAATAGGTCAGGAAATTAATGTTATTGCCACCGGAGGCTGGGGAAGGGTTATTAGCCTGGAGTGTGAGAAGATTAAAGAGGTTAACCCTAATTTAACCTTGCAGGGCTTAAACTTCATTGCCCTGAGGGGTGGAAAACATAACGGGAGGTGATAGGATGGAATTTAAGGTGGTGAAAATGGATATTCCCGAGGGTTGTAATATTATTTTAGGCCAGACTCATTTTATAAAGACAGCGGAGGATTTGTACGAGATTTTAGCCACATCATCTTGCGGGATAAAGTTTGGAGTTGCCTTTTGTGAGGCATCAGGTCCTTGTCTTGTTCGAGCTGAGGGAAATGATGATGAGCTTAAAAAAGTTGCTATTAAAAATGCAAGTGCCTTATCCTGTGGACATGTATTTGTAATTTTATTAAAAGATGCTTTTCCCATTAATTTACTAAATCAGGTTAAGATGTGTCCTGAAGTTTGTTCTATATTCTGCGCAACGGCAAATCCTGTCCAGGTAATAATTGGCGAAACAGACCAGGGGAGGGCTGTTTTGGGAGTTGTTGATGGATTTTCCTCCCGCGGGGTAGAAAAAGAAGATGATATTAAAGCCCGCAAAAAACTTCTACGAGACATCGGGTACAAGCTGTAGCCCTGTATGTGTGAGTTTCTCTTTAGTGGTGACCTTTAGCACACAAAAAGGGTAAGAAAATTAGCTTTTAGGAAAGAAAACCTGTGAAAGTAATAGTAAAATTACTTGGCAGTTTGAGTATCGTAGCGGGTATCCAGAGCGCTGAGGTAGAACTTGAAGAGGATAATAATACAGTGGAACGAATAGTTGATAAGATAGTTGGTATGTATGGAGGAGAAAAGATTAAAAGAAGAATATTTACCAGAGATGGGGGAGTTGCTGTAACTTTAGCTTTAAACGGAACCTGGTGCAGTTTAGATGCAAAGGTAAAAGATGGGGATGAGATTTGTATAATGCCTCCTATAAGTGGTGGCTGAATAAATGTAATTTATACTCAGAAGGTTACTGCGGCATGAGAAATATAAAGGAGAGGAGGAAACTATGCCTTACGGATATAACGGTAAGATTTTAAGGGTTAATCTTTCTACAAAGGAAGTTAAAGTAGAAGAGCATGATGATTATTTTTACAGAACGTACATGGGGGGAGCGGTCCTCGGAGCCTACTATCTTTTACGAGAGATGAAGTTAGGAGTTGACCCCTTTGATCCGGAGGCTCTCATTGTTTTTGCTCCCAGCATCCTGACCGGGACTCCTGCTCCCGGGTTTTCCCGCCATTCTGTTGTTTGCAAATCTCCTTTAACCCAAGCTATAGCTGACTCTCAGGCGGGTGGGTTCTGGGGACCTGAATTAAAATTTGCAGGGTATGATGCTATTGTGGTAAAAGGTAAAGCAAGCGAGCCGGTATACCTGTGGATTAGTGACGGGGAAGCACAGATAAGAGAAGCTTCCCATCTTTGGGGAAAAACTACGGGGGAGACTCAAACAAGCCTTCGAGAAGAGCTAAGAGATGATAAAATCAGGGTTTTAGCTATAGGGGTAGCCGGGGAAAAACTTGTAAGGTTTGCCTGTATTTTAAATGAGTGCAAGCACGCCAATGGACGTTTGGGAATGGGCGCGGTAATGGGGTCAAAGAATCTTAAAGCTATTGCGGTAAGAGGGCATGATAAAATAAAAATGCAAGATAAAGATACAGTGATAAAATGGGCAAAGTGGTTCAGCCAAAATTTTATGGATAATCCCTCCAATGCAGGGCTGCACGACCTTGGGACGGGTGAGGGTCTCATGGTACTGAACAAAGATGGGCAGCTTCCCACCCGCAACTTTCAAACAGGCTTTTTTGAAGGAGCAGAGGGAATCTCTGCTGAAACTATGCACAGGACCATATTCCAAAAAGGAGAGGGCTGTTATGCCTGTCCGGTTAAATGTAAAAGGGTGGTAGGAGCGGATAAACCTTATCAGATTGACCCTTTTTATGGTGGGCCAGAGTATGAAACCTTAGCTGCCTTAGGTTCTGACTGCGGGGTATCTGATTTAGTTTCTGTTGCCAAAGCAAATGAGCTTTGCAACAAATATGGGCTTGATACAATTTCAACTGGAGCAACCATTGCCTTTGCTATGGAATGCTATGAAAATGGAATCATAGCTAAGGAAGATACCAAAGGAATACAATTAAATTTTGGTAATGCTGATGCCATGGTGAAGATGGTGGAGCAAATTGCAAAACGGGAGGGAATGGGTGATATACTGGCTGAAGGAACTAAAAGAGCTGCTGAGAGATTTGGAAAAGGTGCAGAAAAATTTGCCATTCAGGTAAAAGGCGAGGAGATGGGAATGCATGATGGAAGGGTTAAAGGGATGGTTGGTTTTGGCTATGCAGTTTCCCCTATTGGAGCAGACCATGTGGTGGTAGAGCACGATACTGACTTTGACTTTAATGCTCCTGATATATTTGTGGAGCAGATGAAGTCTCTTGGTCTTTTAAAGAGATGCAAGACAACTGGTATGGACTACCAGAAATTGAGGATGTTTCGCTACCTTCAGTTTCATTTCAGTTTTATGGATTCTCTTTGTCTTTGTGTGCTTGCTTTTGCCCCGGTGAGGACCTTTACAATGGCTCACCTTGTGGCTATAGCATCTGCAGTCACCGGCTGGGAGATGAGTCTCTGGGAAATAATGAAACTGGGGGAAAGAAGGATAAATATGTTTAGAGCCTTTAACATAAGGGAAGGCTTTACCCCCGATGATGACTGGCTTCCGCAGAGAATTTTTGAGCCAATTAAAACAGGTCCCCGCGAAGGAGCAAGGTATGACCCCGATGAACTAAAAACTATGCGCAAGCTTTACTATAAGATAATGAACTGGGACCCTGAAACATCAATCCCCACAAAGGCAAAACTTATTGACCTTGACCTTCCCTGGATTATTGATGAGCTGGAAAAGGTGGGCAAGTCTGTCCGGTGAGGCTATGAAAATTCTTAAATAGAGTTGAATATTCTCAATATCAGTTCATCCAAACTAAGTTTCAACACATCCTCTTCTATCCGGGTATTTAAATTTTCGTTGATTTTCCTGTGATTGGACTATTTACTTTACATTAATCAAGCATTGACTTAATCCAGGCAAGCCTTCTAAATCAAATTCTGTCAAGATTAAAGGCTTGACATTACTCTTTGATATGGCATAATATCCTATGCCATATGACTGTAAATTGGAATTTAGAACGTAAAACTCGGCTTAAAGCGAGACTCTATATGGATTTGGATACACATGGATATTAAGGATATAAAACCAATAAAGGTCTCAAAGATTTCCGAGCAGATTGCTGCTCAACTGAAAAAGCTAATCTTAAAAGGTGAAATCAAACTCGGAGAAAAGCTACCCTCAGAGGGGGCACTGGCCAAGCATTTCCATGTCGGGCGTCGCTCTGTAAGAGAAGCCATTCAATCTCTTGTTGCTATGGGCCTGGTTACAACTCGTCAGGGAGAGGGGACATTTGTGACGGGAGTAAACCTGGACCATTATATGCGCACGCTGGCTGAAGTTTTGGATAGACAATTTCTCCAGGAAAAAACCGCTCTTTTACAATTAATGGAAGTTAGAATTTTTTTAGAGACCCAAATGGGAATAGCTGCTGCTAAAAGAGCTAAAGAACAGGACCTTAGAAAAATGGAAGAATGTCTGAAGCTTCAAGAAAAAGCTATTACAAATAAAGATATAGAGGCTTTTAATCAGAGTGACCTGGATTTTCACCAGGCTATAGTAAATGCCACGGGAAATGAAATATTAATAGCTTTACACAAAGGACTTACTGACCTTATGCTGGAGAGTCGAAGAAAGACTAATCAGCTTCCTGGCGTGACTGAGGTTTCTTTAAACCATCATAAAGATATATTTAGGGCAATTAAAAAAGGCTCGGAAGAAAAAGTGCAGCAGGCAATCTTTTACCACCTGGATAAGACAAGA
>JACUUP010000096.1 GCA_014859225.1 Candidatus Aerophobota bacterium | reverse complement strand
GTCATACTTGCTGATTGATGAAGAAGTGAATCCTTAAATGCCCCTCTCATTTTTCCTGAGGCAAGACAGGGATAATAGTGGTGCAAAAGCGCTGCTTTTTCCTCTATCCGGGCAACTTCTATTCCCACAAGTTTTTCCGCAATAAACCTGGTGCATCCACAGGGAGCCTCTCTTTTAATGCTAACCTTTTCAACTTTACCTTCCCGGAAGTTAAGGATGATTTGTGGTTTTCCGAAGGATGTGGCAAACGATTTTATGTATTTATCCTCACTTAACTTCTCAGTTAGAATGCAAAAAGGTGAAGGGAAAACCGAGCTTACTCCAGATGCCTTTAGCTCTTTTTTTATCTGATTTTGAAGTCCGAAAGGTAGCCAGTCCAAATTATCAGCGGGGGCAATAACCGCCTTTGCTTTTGCTAGTCGGGCTAAACCTGGAATAAGCTCAGCCGCTCCTGTACTTTCCCCTAAGCAGAGTAGTAGATTAACTTGAGGGAGGTGTTGAGGTAAAAACTCTGCAAAGTCCTCAATAATTGGTGGCAGGGAAGAGGGAGCTTTCCAGGTGCTTATTTCCCAGCCCTCAGGGGCATTTCGGCAAATATTATCAATAATCCTTTTACCGTAGTTTCCCTGAAAAGTAACTAAAATGCGCATTTTAAGCATTTTATTCAACAGATTGGGCAACTTTTATCAGCTCTTCCACGGGAACATCACCCATTAATACAAAAGTTTTGTCTTCCCCGTCCCATACTAAAGTGCTGCCATAAGGACCTGTTACGTATCTTATTCTCATTTTATCAGTTCTCACCCAGCGATGGTGTCGCATCATTATATTTACCCTCGGTCTTTGAAAAAGCACAATTACCTCAAGTCCATTAGTGTAGATAAGCTTAACATCCCTTTTTTCTTCAGTGAGCTCACCTGCCTGAAAAACATAACCGGGAGGAAGATATGTTGGAAAACAAACGGGAAATTTAAGTTTTTCAGTAATTTCTTTCTCTGTGAAATAAGAAACTAAGGGGGGCTCCTTTTTAATTTGCGCAGTTTGTGGGATTTTTTCATAAAGTTTTTCCCGGGAAAACTCTTTGTTAAACTCTACTTCTATGTAACGGAAAAAAAAGACAGGTTCTCCCCCCGGACCGTATGTTTCTCTTTGCAGTGTTAGGTAAGTTTCCTTATCAATCCATAGCTTTAGTGAGGGACTTATTGTATTTTTAGGAGAAAGCTCAAACACATAAACCTCTCTTCCCAGCATTTCTTCCCTGGATAAAAAAGAGATTTTAAAATTGGAAAGCACAACTTTTAGTGCCATCTCCCTTAATGTCTCCATCTGAGGATGGTTAAATGAGGGAAGTATCCTCGTTCTATCCTCAACTGATAGATACTCTATTCTCCTTTTTCCATCATCAATTATAATTTTCCCTTTGAGCTGGTCAGGCTCTAAATATTCCGTATAGACAAAATCAGGTTTTTGATAAATAACCCTGGTTACAAATCTGAAAGTTTGCGGCCTGTAAATATAAACTTCTTTTATACCCTCAAAATCAATTTGAAAGGTGGTAGCAAAAGATGACCTCATGATATGCTCGCTATCTTCGGCGCGGGAAGGAAAAGTGAAAGTGGCAAAAGTCAGGATAAAAGAAAAGGTGAAAATAAATAGAGCTATTAGATATTTTACTAAATTCATCCTAACCCCTCTCTGCACTCATAAGTGTTGCCGATAAAGCCGGGCTTTCTACCCAGGGGAGCGTTTCCCGCGAGCGCAGGTACTCCTCTTCAAATTGTTCTATACTTAAAGAAGGAGCGGGAAAAATCTGTGGGTAGATTACCAGAAAAAACAATAAAGCTGCCACTCCCACTAAAAGGGCAGCTTTGCCTGATTGGGGCAGAAAAGTCCACATCCTTTCAATGCTTTTGCGTTCTGCAGCAATCTCGGGTTTTTCCTGCTGAGCGATTTTCACCTGCTGAAGTTTTTCCCGGACTTGTTCATAGAAGTCAAACTCAGGCTCCTTAATAAGTAAAAGTTTGCTTAACTTGCTTATTTTTTGCAGCTCATTCAACTCTTTTTGACATTCAGGACAAAACTTCGCATGCCTTTTAATTATCCAGCCTGTTATAATGTTTAGCTCACCATCTATGTAGGCAGATAGGTTCTCTTTTGACCATCTGCATTTCATAATTTTGCTCCTTCTACTCAAGAGTTATTTATGTAAGGCAAAAGTTTTTCTTTTAATCTATCACGCGCTCTAAAGAGTCTTGACTTTATAGTTCCCTCAGAACACTGGAGGATTTTTGCCAGTTCCCTGTAAGATAAATCTTCAATCTCTCTGAGGATGAAAACTTCTTTTAAGTCATCTGATAAACAGTCAATAGCGGAGTTTATTTTCATGCCAAGCTCTTTATTTTTTAAGATATCTATTGAGCAGTTTTCCCCATCCTGTTCAATGAATTCTACAAGTGACTGCTCGCTTTCTCCCACCGGATGAGATAAGGAAATAGTTTGAAGTTTTCTCTTTCTACCGTTTTGGGCATTGATACAGGTATTTACCGTTAGTCGGTAAAGCCAGGTAAAAAATTTAGATTTTCCCCTAAATTGATAAAGAGAGCGGTAAAGCTTAACAAAAATCTCCTGACAGATATCATCAGCATCATTTTTATCCCCCATCATAGCAAAAACTATACTGTAGATGCGTGCCTGGTATCTTTTTACCAGTTCTTTAAAGCTCTCCTCGTCCCCATTTTTAAATCTACGAATCAAACTCTCATCGGAGTTTGCCATTTTACCTTCCTGTTTCTCTTACCCTCCAGATACATCTTCTCAGTATGAGCTTTCATTACCAGTTTAACTATCTAATTTCCCACTCACCTCTTGTCTCCAATAATGAGACATTGGCCGGTATTTATGAAAAGGATAAGTCTTTGTCCATAGTTTAGCAGTTTTTTCCACCTCCGACAAGGTGATACGCCTTAAGGTGCATCCAGGTTAATAGATTAACTGAATCTTTTGGGGGGAGGGGGGATACCCCCCTCCCTATATTTATCCATCACCAGGGGCAAGGGCGAGGAGCGTGTCTCATTTTCCAGCCTGAAACTTGACCGGGTAACCAGAATTTCTGAAGCTGCTCGGGGGTCAAAATTTTCTTCACCTCAAGAAGAAAATCCACTGATTTTTTGTTTATCTCTGCTCTGATGCTCGCCATCTCATCCATCAAAGAATAGATTCTGGTCTTATCCGGGCTCTCCTCCAACCAGAGTTTATTCAGCTCAATTCTCTTTCTCGTTAGCTGGGTGCGAAGATCTAAAGTTTCCTCCTGAAGGGAAAGCCTTAATTTAGCAAGGGTTTCTTTTTGCTCTAAGGTTAAATCTATATCAACCCTCCTCTCCCATCTTTCCCTTCCCTCTCGCATCGCCGCTGCCCTGGGACCGTAATTTCCCCGCCAGGCCCACGAGACGCTTGCCAGCGAAATTACAAACGCTACCAAGAGAAGAACAACCCAGGCTCTTTTCCCCCATCTTTTTTTCATCCTTTTTTCCTCCTGATTTTTTTATTTTGTGAGAAAAATTCTACTAAATTAGACATAAAAATGTAACAAATGTTCCCTAAATAAAAGAAAAAGATACTGAGTTAAAAGATTTAAAAATAGGCTATAAAATATCAAACCTAATTTCTTTTCTGTTAAGGAAAGAATAATAATTTTGCTTGATTGTATTTCTTTATTTGATATATTATAAGAAACCTAAATTAGGAAATATTTAAGAGGTAAACTATGTCTAAAGAAAAAAGTAAAACGATTAAGACACCTTTAGTTCTTCCTGAAGAGTTGGTAAAGGAAATAGATGAGTTAATGGGCAAAAGGAAGAGAAGTAAGTTTGTAACTGAGGCAGCTCGAAAAGAGCTGAGAAGAATTCGTCTTGAAAGAGTATTAGAGAAAGCAGCAGGAGCATGGAAAGATAAGGATCATCTTGAACTTGAGGAAAAGGGAACTTACCAGTGGGTACGAGATTTCAGAGAAGAGTCAGAAAAAAGATTTAAAGATCGGAAAAGTATATGTTCTGAACAAGAATTCTAAGGATAGAGAAAAATAAAAATGGGAATGAATGTTCAAAATTTAACATCAGGCAAAATCCTTAACGCCATCTTTTTGAGATTGTGTCCCAGCTAAAAATGACGACCAAGACCTGTTAGTCACAGCCTCGGAGTGGCTAAAGTCAGCTCTGAAGAACTATGGTGCAGGTGCAAAGGTCTGAAAGGTGGACCTGATTAAGAAGGGATTGGAACCGGGGGACAGATTTGAAATCTGTCCCTCTCTCTCTTAGAGTTATAAGGAGAAGGTCATGGAAAAAATAGAATATTTTGATTATCAGAAGGTAGCTAAGGAGATGAATGTTCCTCATACTACCTTAAAGAAGATTGAACAGGAAGTAAAGACAGAGTTTCCCAATGACAAGATGATGTATGAACTTCATGTTTTAAGGGCGATTAGGAGCAAATACTGGCAAAAAGATGTGAGAGAACATAGGAAACAGACCCAAAAATTTATTTCACACGGTGTTTATGAAGGGGAAAGAGAAAAGGAAGAAGATAAATGTTCTTCCCTCTGAAGAATGAAGAAAAGATATACAGTATAAAGATAAAACACTTGTACCTGTATCTTTTCAGCAATCTCTCAAGAGCTGGTTGACAAATTCTTTATAATTTCTTATTTTTAGAAGGTGGAAGCTAATGGCTAAAGCGATTAAACAAGTTCATATCGTCAAAAATGAAGGTATTTGTGGAGGACAGCCCTGCATTGCAGGGACTCGTATTAAAGTTCAACATATTGTCTTAGAATATGAACGTCTCGGATGGATACCTGATCAAATTTGCGATGCACATCCTGGCTTGACCTTAGCTGGTATTCATGCAGCTATTACATATTACTATGACCATAAAAATGAGATTGACAGTGCTATTCAAAAAGATGAGGAGTTTGTGAGCCGTCTCCGAAGGAGTCTTTGTTAGTGGGTTTATCCTTACTTTGTGATGAACATATTCCCCGTCCTATCGTTGAAGGGTTGCGGCGAAGAGGTCTGGATGTGGTTACCGTCCAAGAAATTGGTTTATCATCTGTGAAGGACAAGGTTATTATGGACACAGCTCAAAAGGAAGGCCGAATTATTTATACACAAGATGCTGATTTTCTTCGCCTTCATCGGACAGGTTGTAAACATGTTGGCATTCTTTACCATCACCCCTTAGCTTACTCTATTGGAGAGGCAATTAGAAAAATTGCGTTGGCTTGCGAAGTTCTTTCAACAAAGGAGATGGAAGGTCGTGTCAAATTCGTATGAAGAAATTACCTGTTAAAGCTCCAAAGCAGAATCTAACCAGAACCTCGATGTAAGCAAACACTCCTGTAACAATAACTCCAATTTAACGCGGTTGGTTGACATAAATTTAGAAATAGGTTTTAAAGAAAAAACGTGGGGACAGATTTGAAATCTGTCCCCCTCTCACAAACAAAGAAGGGGTTGAAACAGCCTGCCTAC
>JACUUP010000095.1 GCA_014859225.1 Candidatus Aerophobota bacterium | reverse complement strand
TCCACTTCATTAGCTTTTATTATCCATCTTCCCGGGATATCTGCCATTTTGCCTCATCAGGGGAAAACTTTGAGGTAGAAGGTAAGATAATCTCTTCTCCTCATTTTTTTGAAGGAATAAGAAAGAGAATAACTTTTGTGCTTCAGACTGAAAGAATAAAACAAGACAAGGAAATATCCTCTCTTTCACAAAATGAGTGGATAGATGTAAAAGGTCGCATCTGGGTGAATAGTTTTTACCCCTATAAAAATCTGGATTATGGAGACCGGGTTCTCATCAGGGGAAAACTTTTTTTACCGGAAGAAAGTGCAGGTGAGGAAAATTTTAGCTGGCGAAATTATCTTGCCTATCAAGGAATATTCTCACAAATAAACACGGGAAAAGTGGATGTGCTACAAAGAAACCAGGGCAATTTCCTAGTCCATCTTGCCTTTTCTACTGCTGATTGGATGAAGGATGTAATTTCACAGGGTCTTCCTCACCCCTTTTCAGCCACACTTAAAGGCATGATGCTGGGGGATAGAGAAACTCTTCCCCCAAATATTCTTAACTCCTTTAGAGTTACGGGCACCGCTCATGTGCTTGTAGTTTCAGGCCTTCATGTAGGTCTTTTGCTTTTAATTATATTTTCTTTAGTGCGTTTAATTGGTTTTTCGCAAAGAATTGCCTTCCTTGTATCCATGCCGGTGATTTTTTACTATGCAATTTTAACCGGACTTCGTCCACCTATCGTAAGAGCAAGTTTAATGGCTATAATAGGGATTATCTGCTATTTTCTGGATAGACAGGTTCCTTTAATAATCATCCTTTTTCTCGCTGCCTTTTTTATTCTCATTATAAATCCTTTATCTCTTTTTACGGTTAGTTTTCAACTTTCTTTTTTAGCAGTGGGGGGCATTGTTTATCTTACCCCTTATCTTGAAAAGAAAATGAGAGTTATGCCAGATTTTTTAAAAAAACCTTTATCAGTCTCCTGCGCAGCGCAGATTTTCCTTCTTCCCTTGCTCGCCTTTTACTTTGGGCAGTTCCCTTTAATCGGGTTTGTGGCAAATGTAATAATAGTTCCCCTGCTTACTGTAGTTTTGTTTCTCGGGTTTTTCTCCGTAGCTTTGGCTACACTTACCTTGCAGGGAGCTTGGATATTTTTTAATAGCACCTATCTAATTTTAAGGGGATTTTTATTTATAATTGATCTTTTGTCTTTTTCCTTTGCACCAGGGCTTGCTCTGTTTTTTTCGCCCCGGGTAAGCTCGCCTCCATTATGGATGCTCTTTGTTTATTACGCTTTACTCATTGCTCTTCCCTTATCACAAAATATGCAAAAAAAAGTAGAGGAGGAAAAAGAATGAAAGTAAATCCCGTATATCAGCGTAATCTAAAGATAAGCTTACATGGCCCCGGCCCAAGTGATGTTCCAGATGAAGTTTTAAAAGCTATGTCCACTCCCACTCTGGGCCACTTAGATTCAGAGTTCATCAAGATAATGGATGAGACTCAGGATATGCAAAGGAAAGTGTTTCAAACTAAAAATATGATGACTATTCCTGTATCTGGCACGGGAAGCTCTGGTATGGAAACCTTAGTAGCTAATCTTATTGAACCGCACGATAAGGTGGTGGTTATTAAAAATGGTGTTTTTGGAGAAAGATTTGCCGATGAGGCATCCAGATTTGGAGCAGAAGTTGTTCCCCTTGAGCTTGAGTGGGGAACGGTAGTTACACCTGAGAAAGTAAAGGAGATTCTTGGCAAAAATAGGTGTCAGGTATTTTTTTTAGTTCACGCAGAAACATCCACCGGAGCCCACCAGCAATGGCTAAAGGAGATTGGTGAGATTGTTCATGAGCATGATGCTCTATTTTTAGTTGACACGGTAACATCACTGGGAGGATGTGAAGTTAAGATAGATGAATGGGGCATTGATGCTGCTTTCAGCGGGACCCAGAAATGTCTCAGTGTTCCTCCCGGACTTTCCCCTGTCAGTTTAAATGAAAAAGCTATGCAGAAACTTCGGGGCAAAAAGAAAAAAGCAAGAAGCTGGTATTTTGACCTTGGTATGATAGAGGAGTACTGGAGTGGAGGACAAAAAAGAAAATACCACCATACCGCTCCTGTAAATATGATTTATGACCTTCATGAGGGACTTAGACTTATCCTGAAGGAAGGACTTGCTGCGAGATTTGAGCGTCACAGAAAAAATGCCGAAGCTCTTCAAGCAGGTCTTGAAGCTTTAGGGTTTAGCTATGTTGTAGAAAGAGAAAAAGAAAGACTCCCCATGCTGCATGCGGTTTATCTTCCCGAGGGGATAGATGAGGCGAAACTCAGGGAAGAAATAAGGCTAAACCACAACATTGAGATTGGTGGAGGTCTTGGCAAATTTAGCGGGAAAGCCTGGAGAGTTGGACTGATGGGTCATTCCTCAACAGAGGATAAGGTCTGCAGACTTCTCAATGTTGTTGGAGAAGTGTTTAAAAAACACGGCATTGTCAATGACGCGGAACTTGGCTTGCGCGCTGCTGAAGCTGTTTATAAATAAGCTATTTCAAGGAAAAATCTTTCCCGGGTTTAGAATGTTGTTGGGGTCAAAGAGCTCTTTTATGCCTCTAAAAAGTGTCAATGTTTTTGAACCCACCGCTTTTTTTAGATATTTTCTTCTTGTGGCGCCAACTCCATGTTCACCCGTTATTTGTCCGCCGAATGTAAGAGCGATATCAAAAATCTCCTTACTAAGCTCAGGGATAATTTTCTCCCATTTTTCCTGAGGGCGGTTTTCTTTGAGTATGTTAACATGAACATTTCCATCACCTGAGTGTCCGAAGCAGATAATTGGATACTCATATCTTTTTTGGAGTTTTTTCATCTCCCTGAGAAAATCGTTTATTTTAGCTCTGGGAACAACAATATCTTCCATCTGGTTTACCGGACTTCTGTCCTTCAGCGCTTCAATGATGGCACGTCTTGCTTCCCAGAGTCTGTCCTGGGTTATACGGTCATCGGCAACTAAAACATCAATGGCACCCTGTTCAAAACAAACCTCTCCCACACTTTCACAGAGAGCTTCCACTTCTCCTTTATCATTTCCATCCAGTTTTATAAGGAGAAAAGCAGCCGCTTCACGCAGGGGAAGCTCTTTTTTAAGGTACTTTTCACAGGTGAGAAGGGAATCCTGTTCCATAAATTCAATGGATGCAGGAAGTATCTGATGTTCAATAATAGCTGATACTGTATCCGCTGCAGCCTGGAACTCATTAAAAGCCACAAACAGGTCTATAGTTACCTTCGGGAGAGGGATAAGACGAAGGATTATCCTGGTTATAATAGCCAGGGTGCCTTCGGAGCCAATGAGAAGGTCAATTAAATTATAACCAGTCACATTTTTTACAAGCTTTCCGCCCAACTGAATTATTTCGCCCGAGGGCAGGACAGCATCCAGTCCACAAACATAGTCTTTGGTTACTCCATATTTAACAGCCCGTGGTCCACCGGCATTTTCTGCTATGTTACCGCCAATAGAGCAAGAATCAAGGCTGGCCGGGTCGGGTGGATAGAAAAGTCCCTCTTTTTCTACCGCTTCATGAATCTTACCCGTTATAACACCAGGCTCAACCGTTAGCATAAGATTTTTCTTATCAATTTCCAGAATTTTGTCCATCTTTTCCAGAGAAAGAACTATCCCTCCACAAACAGGGACTGCTCCACCGGAAAGACCATATCCAGCTCCCCGCGGAGTTATGGGAATTTTTTTCTCATTGGCAAATTTCATAAGTCTGGAGATTTGCTCTGCTGTTGTTGCTCTGACAACCACCTCTGGTTGGGCATGCAAACCAGCAGTTTCATCATGGGCATACACCTCTAAAATATCAGGGTCCAGTAAGACTCTGTCTTTACCGAACAAGCTCCTTAGAAACTCTATAACTTCCGAGTTAACTTTTGCATACATTGATTAACCCCCCTGTTGTTCACAATTAACAATTTATCAATTACAGCCTAAAATATCTTCTTTTCCTTAGCCTGTCAAATGTGTTGGCGATATTGATTGATAGGTTTACGAAAAAACGCCAGCCTTTGACAGAACAATAGATTTTAGGTAGACTATTGATTAAGTGGAGGGACAAAAGTGATAAAATATAAATTAATTTTAGTGGGGATGGGGTTAGTATTTTTTCTAAGCTGGCAGAGTGTTGTAGCACAAGCTCAAATTGTTTTCTGGACTTTTGAGGTGGATGAGAGAAGTTTAGAGGTTCAAAAAGATTTAGCTTCCCGCTTTGAGGCAAAAAATCCGGATATTAAGGTGGAGATTGTTCCTGTAGATAGGTCATTGCTTGTGGAGAAAACTATAACAGCTGCCGCAACCGACAAGCTTCCGCATGTTATATTTCATCCTCTGGACTACACTTTTAGATTGGTAAGGGAGAATATATTTGATAGCAGGGCTGCAAGTGAGCTGATAAATGAACTTGGTGAGAATAGCTTTGCAGATGGAGCTTTGAGTCTGGTTAAATATGAGGATGAGTTTGCTGCGATTCCTGTATATGGATGGAGCCAGATTTTACTTTATAGAAAGGACCTTTTAGAAAAAACTGGGTTATCCATACCCAAAAGGTGGGAAGATATAAAAAAAGCAGCTCAGGCTCTTCATAATCCTCCTCTTCTGTGGGGATTTCAGGTCCCTACCTCCCCCCGGGATATTTATACCCAGCAGGTGCTGGAAGGATTTTCTCTTTCTAACAGCGCTCGCTTGATAGATAAAATAACGGGTGAGGTGAATCTTAATACACCTGAATTTATAGCTACCTTAAGGTTTTATAAAGAGCTCTCAAGATTCACTCCTTTAGGAGATGTTAACCAGGTGCATACGAGAATAGATTATCTTGCTGGAAGGTCTGCTATGACTCTTTGGTCCTCTTTTATTCTTCCAGACCTTTGCGCATTAAGTGATAAGAGGATGCTTCTGGTAGAGGAGCTTAACAAAAAGACAGGATTTGTTGGAGCAATTAAAGCTAAAGATGCTGAGGCTCAGTTTGGACAGGTTAGCTATCTTGGTATAACAAAGGAAGTTGATAAAGATGCAGTTACAAAAGATGCAGTGGGAAAATGGATAAAATTTATTCTTGATGAGAACTACATCTTTTGGTTGAGTGTGAATCCAGAGGGAAAGCTTCCTGTGCGCAGGGGAACAGAAGCTGAGGTGGGCAAATTTGCTGAGGAATGGAAGGGGTTACTTCTGGGAGAAGATGGCAGGAAAATATCTGATTTATATGATGCTGACAGTTTAAATTCCATCCTTGCAGGTGTGGAAAATTTTGATAGATGGGGTTTTGCTACAGGAAAAGGATTTTTAATGAGCAGGATATACCAGACAAAAATGATTCCCATAGTTTTAAAAAGGTATCTCATACAAGATATATTCACCGCTGAGATGGCTGCTTCTCTTATGAATGACCTTGTGAGGAGTTTAGAAGAATAAAAAACTCGGGAGGTAAAATAAATGACTGAGTGTCCAAATCTGCAGGATAATCTGAAAAATTGTAACTGTTCTTATGAGCCCTGTTCCAGAAAGGGAAGGTGA
>JACUUP010000094.1 GCA_014859225.1 Candidatus Aerophobota bacterium | reverse complement strand
TATCTCTTTTGCCTTCAATTCTCTCCATCATTAAATCAACAGCCTTTTCCCCTATTTGGGAGCGGGGCTGGCGCATTGTTGTGAGCTGAACAGTTTTTAAAGATGCTACCCACATATCATCAAAGCCAACTATTGCCATATCCTGCGGGGCTCTCACATTTTTATCCATGCAGGCATCAATTGCTCCCAGAGCCATCATATCATTAGCGCAAAAAACGGCTGTTGGAGGAGAGGTTTGTCTTAAAAAGAAAAGCATCGCCCGATATCCGCCTTCATATTTTAAGTATCCTATCCTTACGTAATTTTCCTTAAGAGAAAGCCTTGCTTCTTTCAATGCCATCTTATACCCCTCATATCTACCAAAGCTTGCCGCTGATGCGGGTTCTCCCTCAATAAAAGCAATTCTTTCATGGCCAAGTTTTATAAGATGATTAACCGCTACTTTAGCAGACGAGACATTATCTATTCCCACGAAATCAAACATACCCGGGGCAGGGTCCCTGTTAACAAGAACTATGGGACGACTCTCTTTCAGGTATCTTTTTAGGTTATCAATACTTCTTGCTGAACTAATAATTAATCCATCTACCTGTTTTGAAAGTAAGGTCTCAATTGATTTTTCCTCCTGAAAAGGGTCAGCATCGGTATTACACAAAATAACATTGAATTCATACTCTCTTGCTCTTTGCTCCACCCCCCTTGCTATCTCAGGGAAAAATGGGTTGGCAATGTCAGAGAGCACAAGTCCTATAGTACCTGTCCTTTTTTGCCGAAGGCTGCGGGCAACGATGTTTGGTCTGTAGCCAAGTTTCTTTATAGCCCTGTAGATTTTCTCTTTAGCCTGCTTGCTCACATAGGGTTTTCCATTAAGGGCTAAAGAAACAAGGGCAGGGGAAACCCCGGCTAATTTTGCCACATCTTTAATTTTAGGCCTTTGGGGAATAACTTTTGTAGCTTTCATTTCAAAATCTTTTGACTTAAAACGATTTAATATTGAATCGTTTTAATCTTACCACCACTATTTTCTATGTCAAGATAAATCAGGGCAAGTTTTGTTTACATTTTTGCAGGTCTGTGTAGCGAAAAAATGCCCTTCTGATGCGATGATATACCAAAATTACATAACAGGTATGTCAACAAAATAATGCTTTCACAACAAAATCACACATCCACCATTACTGACATTTATTGACATTTTCCCTTTATCCAACTACAATTTACAAAGTTTGAGCATAATGCAATTTAATGATGGTGGAAATTTATGCAGATTATGAAAGCTACCTTGGAAAGGATTATCTTTTATAATGAGCAAAATGGCTACCTGGTGGCAAAATGCTCCCAGCTTGAGAAAGAGGATGACACCTTTACCATCGTGGGAAATATCATCCAGCCTGCGCCGGGGATGCTTTTACAAATTGAAGGCGAATGGACAGTCCATCCTAAGTATGGAAGACAGTTTAAACTCCAAAGTTACATTAAAATGCAACCAGCTACTAAAAAAGGAATAGAGAGGTATCTTGGCAGCGGAATAATAGAAAAAATTGGTCCCACGTTAGCTGCAAGAATCGTGAAATTTTTCGGGGAGGATAGTTTAAAAATAATTGAGCAAAACCCGGACAGATTAAAAGAGGTGGAGGGAATAGGGTCAAAAAGAAAGGCAAATATTCTTTCTGCCTGGTCCAAACAAAACAAAACAAAACAGGTAATGCTCTATCTTTATTCCTTAAGAATAGGTCCATCCACTGCCAACAAAATATATAGCACCTACCAGGATGAGGCTCCTCAAAAAATTCAGGAAAATCCTTACTGCTTAATTAAAGATATCTTTGGAATAGGTTTTAAAAAAGCAGACTCTATAGCAGAGGACGCCGGAATAAAAAAAGATTCACCTTTACGGATAAAGGCCGGAATCCACCATACACTAATGCAAAGCACAGAACAGGGTCACGCATATCTTCCCTGTAAGGAAGTAAAAGAGAAAGCCGCCAGACTTTTAGGGATACAGGAGGCTCTGCTGGAAAAAAACCTTAGCGAGCTACAACAAAAGCAAGAGATTATCATAGAAGATGGAGCTGTTTACCATCCTGAGCTGTATTTAGCTGAGATAGAAGTTGCAAAAAAGCTTGATGAAATTCTCAAAACAAAAAAGAAAACCCCGCCTCCTGGATGGCAGAATATAATAGATTTTCTGGAAAAAGAAGAAAAAATAAAGCTTTCCTTAAATCAAAAGGAGGCAATTAAAACTGCTCTTTGTGAAAAATTAATGGTATTAACCGGCGGGCCGGGAACCGGAAAAACCACCACCGTTAAATCAATAGCGCTTCTTTTTGAAAATTTCAACCTCAAAGTAATTTTAACAGCTCCCACAGGAAGAGCAGCAAAAAGATTATCTGAGGCAACGGGTAGAAAAGCAAGCACCATCCATCGCCTGTTAGGATATACCCCGCATCATGGATTTATTAAAAATGAGAAAAACAAACTCAGAGCCGATGTTGTAATAGTGGATGAGGTATCTATGGTGGATATACTACTTATGAAGGCATTACTTAAAGCACTCCACTCATCCTGTAGACTAATTCTGGTGGGTGATGCTGACCAGCTTCCTGCCGTAGGACCGGGAAACCTTTTGCAGGATATCATCCAATCTAAAGTGGTTAATGTGGTCAAACTTGAGGAGATTTTTCGCCAGGCTAAAAGCAGTCTCATAGTTGTAAATGCCCATCGTATAAACAAAGGCCAGTTTCCCTATCTTCCCTCTTTGCGCCTAACTTCCCAAAATAAAGATGCGACAAAAGATTTTTATTTTTGGGAAGAGCCTGATGCGGAAAAAGCTGAGAGGATAGCAATAGAGCTTTACTGCAAAAAGATACCGGAGGAGTTTGCTTTTAACCCCTTTACCGACATTCAAGCTATATCACCTCTTTATAAAGGAATGGCAGGGGTCAATAGATTAAATAAAATCCTGCAAAAAATTTTAAATCCAAACACCTCCTGCATAACCCGGGGACAGACTTTATTCAAAGTGGGAGATAAGGTTATGCAATTAAAAAATAACTACGAAAAGGACGTTTTTAACGGAGATATTGGAGTGATAGAAAGAATAAATTCAGGTGAGGAAACAATTCTGGTAAATTTCCTCGAAAAAAAAGTTCTATACCGGGGGCAGGATTTAAATGAGCTAACCGTTGCCTATGCGGTAAGTGTTCATAAATCTCAAGGCTCAGAGTATCCTGCGATTATTATGCCAGTCCTTATGTCTCATTACATTATGCTTCAAAGAAACCTTCTTTATACAGCTCTTACCCGAGCTAAAAAATTAGCCATATTTATTGGTGACAAAAAGGCTTTAGCTATTGCCATAAGAAATGATAAGGTTGCCAGAAGATACACCAATCTCGCACAGAGGCTCTGCCAGAATGCAAGAGTAAACAAAAGTGTTGACAGAGGGTAAAAATTTATTATCTTTTAATATGGCGCCTGTAGCTCAGCTGGATAGAGCAACAGCCTTCTAAGCTGTGGGTCGGGGGTTCGAGTCCCTCCAGGCGTGCCATAATATCACTACCCTCACTTCATTAAAAGCATCTTTTTCATGGAAACAAAGATTCCCGCTCTTATCTGATAAAAATAAACCCCGGATGCAACTTTATTGCCTGCATCGTTATCCGCATTCCAGATTTCACTGTGGTTATCAGCTCCACGGTATTCATCCACCAGCGTTTTCACCAGCTGACCCTGCATATTATAAATCTTCAAGATAACATGCGCAGGTGTTGCGAGGTAAAATTTAATCGTAGTTTGTAAATCAAATGGGTTGGGGTAGTTTTGATACAGAATAGATTTGAGCTCTTCCTGATTTTTTATATAAACCGTGATTGTAGCTAAAGAACTTACATTATCTCCCCTATCAGTTGCTCGAGCCTGCAAGGTATATGTGCCATCAGATAAAGCTTTTGTATCCAAGATTGCCTCATAGTATCCACTGGATGGCTCGTACTCTGCATCTTCCCAGTCTCCACCATCTACCCGCCACTCAACCACAAGCTCATCTCCTTTATCCCGGTCATCGCTCGCCTGTATCTTGATGTCTACCGTATCTTGGAGAATATCCCACTGTTCAGGCTTTATCCAAAAAGCTACCGGCGCATCATCAATATTGTCAACGGCTACACCGATACGAGAGACCACCCGGTTATCATCGCTGTCCGTAGCCCTAGCATGTAGGTTATACACACCATCAGGTAATGTAGTGGTATCCCAGAGGGCTTCGTAGTATCCACTGGATGGCTCGTACTCTGCATCTTCCCAGCCTCTGCCATCCACCCGCCACTCAACCACGAGCGTCCCTTCCGTATCTTCTTCGTCTGATGCGTCAATCTGCATATTCACCGCATCTCCCGAAATAACATCGCCATCCTCAGGATACGCCCAAAACACCTCGGGTGGATTTCCTATGAAACTTCTTGCCCAGCCGAGGTTTTCCGGATTTGTATCTGGTTCTGTCTCTGGATGTGCCAGCCGGTTACCAGTTGCCTGGTCCATACCCATATCAATCAGCGCCTGGCGAATCGCATAGACTTCAGCGGCACTCGTAGCCCGGCCATGAGCAGCAATGTACAGAGCGGCAAGACCTGCGGCATGGGGAGATGACATACTGGTGCCACTCAAGGTAGCATAACCCATGTTTTTGTAGGTAGAGTAAATATCAACGCCCGGCATCAAAAGGTCAATCGCCGCACCGGGTGAGTTTACCGGATTGTCAGCAGCCACGCTCCTGCTATAGTTACTGAAAGAGGCAAAGCTATCATCTTTGCCATAATCCTTGCTTGTATCTGGACCAAGACTGCCTGGCTCTCCATCCGAATCAGCTAAAGCGGAAATAGCGGCAACTTCCGGGTATGCAGCAGGAATAAAATCGTCCCTGGTGCCAAAAACTCCATCAGCTCCATAGACATCCCTTGAATCGTTTCCCGCGGCTGCAAAATAAACTACCCCTGCAGCTACGCTATTTTGAATAGCAGTGCGCAAAGAACGGCTTCTTGCATAAAGACCCAGGCTCATATTAGCCACCGCAATTTCATCTGCATTTTGAGTTACCCAGTCAACACCAGCGATAAGATCGGAGAGGGAACCTGAGCCGCTTGCGCCAAGCACTTTCACTGCCCAGAGCCGTGCCCCCGGGGCAACTCCCACCACACCAATATCGTTATCAAGTGCTGCAGCGATTCCTGCAACATGAGTGCCGTGCCCATTTCCGTCGTCCCAGGCTGAAGGGTCATCAGATGTGAAATTGCGCCCCGCAACAACATTCAAGTCAGGATGATTTCTGTCAATGCCCGTATCAATAATGACGATATCTACATCCACCCCATCAATGTTCGCAATGCTACTTTCATGCGCTCTTATGCGCCGAATCCCGGTAGGTATAACCTGCTCTGTAATTCGCACCTCTCTGTCATGCTCCACATAAAGAACTCCGGGAATAGACAAAATATCCTCTATCTTGATGTTTGTTCCTGCTTCAATAGAAAAACCGCGCACAGCAACCCTGTAAATATGGCGAGTGCGCATATTAAAAGCTTTTGCTACCCTTCCTGCAACTTCGGATGGCAAAAAGTCCTGCTTAATTTGCACGATGAAACTG
>JACUUP010000093.1 GCA_014859225.1 Candidatus Aerophobota bacterium | reverse complement strand
ACTCGCCTGTATCCCCTTATCTTACGAGAGGGGAATTAGGCGAGAAGAAGTTAAATGACCTCTTAAGAGATAAACTGGAGGGACTTGCTCCCGAAGGGGTATCTTTAAGCGTTGTTTCCTTAGCAGAACTTTACCAGGGTGTTTTCTAATCCTCTCACCCAGCAGAAAGCGAAAAATCTTTGAGAGACTAAAAAAACTTAAGGATTGCCTTTATGTAACTATACCCTACCGGTAATGTACCAGGAATACCAAAATTCAAGCAGATTAAGGGATACCCACCTCCACGAATTCCATCCAAAAATAGAAAACAGGGTCAAATATTGAACCTGACCTTAACGCGTAAGATTGACTTTTCTCTTAATTTATAGTATCCTTATAAAAGTAAAACTTCTTTACTTTTGAGGAGGAATATAAAGATGCGTTATCCAAGCAAGGTAAGCTTTAAAGGACAGGTTACCATACCTAAAGAGGTCAGAGAAAAATTAGGAATTGCGCCAGGGGACTTTATCCTTTTTGCCCAGGAGGGGGAAAGAGTTGTGTTAAAAAAAGCAAGGGTATCTCCGGAAGAAGAATTCAACAAGTTAGTTTCAATCTTAGATAAAAAAGTCAAACAACTTGGTATTACAGATAAAGACATTGAGGATGCTGTTAAGTGGGCAAGACAAAAGTAGTATTGGACACAAATGTTTTAATTTCTTCTTTGTTGCAACTAAAAAGTAATGAAAGACAAATTTATAGCTTGGCGTTAGCGGGGGAAATAAAGCTCTATCTTTCCAAACCGTTGTTAGATGAGGTAGAAAGAGTGTTATCGGAACTTTTGCCGAAGAGACAATTGTAACCGGTGAGGAAGGAGGATAGCTATCATAGGCGGCATCATCCTCGGGATAATGATTGGGCTCATACTTGCTACCTGCATATCCCGTGTATGGGCCCTGCTGATTAAAAGAAGGGACAAGAAATACTTCCAAGAGATAGAGGAGAAAATACATGCGTTCAAGAGTAAGGCTTTTCCTGCACCAGAAGAAAAAGAAAGAGAAAAAGAGCTGCTGAAAAAGGACCTCATTACATTACAGGCAAAGATTTCTTACGAAATGACTCAAAAAGAGGCAGAACATAAAATACGTATGCTCTAAAAAGGATGAGAAAAGGAGCAAAGTGGTTCGTTTTATTCTTGGTTCTATGTTTAATTTTTCTTAGCATTGCAGCCACATCTGATATTAGAGGGATTAGACAAAAGATTGAACGAAGCTACATTTTTATAGAAAGATTCGGGGAACTTGAAGCGAAACTCACAGGCAAACACCTCTACAAGTATGACGAGCAGGGAAATGAGGTGGAACAAATAACATATAGGTATAAATTCCGTTTTGGTGAAATGCAAGAAATCCCTGAAAGTAAAATTATATATGAGTATGAGCATTACTAAGGATTCTAATGCCACAGGTTTTGTAGTTAGAAAATGACCCAAAATAAGGTTTAGTCCGGGTTATAAGGCCCGGGGTGGAAACATTACAAATCCTATTTACGATACTTTAGCTTCCACCTGTTCGCAAGGAAGCCATTTGTATACGCAAGGGAGGAGCTTGGAAATGAGCTCAGGAGAAATCTTCATGGCAATCAGCCAACTATTATTCTTTATCGGTGTTGGGGGATTCATTTGGTTATTATTACGAGGCAAACTAAACGAAACTTTTGGAGGCTTTGGTGGGTATGATGTCAAAAATATTCCTACCTTTCTTAGAGATGCTGAGGATTTAGCTTTGAGGGATAGGGTTCAGTTTCGAAATTGGGCTTTAAGCCTTGTCAAAGCAAAGCCTGAACCAAGCGATGTTGCAGACAGGGGAATTGACGGAAGAATATATTTTCGCGATGACCCTGAGGGAAAACAGACAAAGAAAATTATTGTTCAGGTTAAAAGTGGGGAAGTTAATCCGGGGGTAATCACAGACTTAAAAGGTGTTCTTGAAAGAGAAAAAGCTCACATAGGAGTTTTAATAACCCTGCAAGAGCCTACCAAAGAGATGAGAGAAGAGGCTGTATCTTCAGGCTTCTACAAATCCCCTTTTGGTAAGCAGTATCCTAAGATTCAGATCTTCACCATAGAGGAATTATTTAATGGCAAAGAAATACAACGCCCACCCGAAGGAATGGCTGCCGTGGATAAGACTTTTTGAGAAGGCTATAAAACATAAAGAGAAAGACGGAACCCGGAAATATGCGAAGGGTAGATATAGAAGGCGAAGAGAACACAAAAGAGCTTTTGCTCGAATTGGCTGAACGTTCATCTTTGCCACTTAGTAGTGTTTATCCTTTCTTTTGCCCTTCATCTTTGGTTTTCCGTATAGGTTCCGTGCTCCAGTTCCTTTGAGCTGCTTCTTTCGTTTTGGTTTTTGCCTGTTGTTTATGTTTCGCATGGTTCACAATGTAGTAAGTTTCTGCTATTTTATTTTTGTCGCATTTTTCCCATCCAGAAGGCAAGCTTCATCAAGCGTGCAACCTCCCCCTCTGGTACAAACTACCTCGTGGGTTCAGGTTCCTATGTGGACTCGTAAGAGCAAGGTATCCTACCGTACCTGCTTGATGGGTATGCAAAAGGAAAGTATCCCATGCCACTACATCATAGGAGGTAACCAGCATGCCGAAAAAACCTAAATCCTGGCAAGAAAAATTGACTTGGGGGGAAAATTAATCTATTATAAACAAAAAGGAAGCTTTAGTAATTTCTAATACCAAGATTAAGAAAGGTTGAGTAAAAATGAAGCAGACCATAGATTTACCCGAGGGAATGAGAAAAATAGACGCTTTGATAGCTGTTGGCTTGTACAAGACAAGGACACAAAACATTAAAGAAAACCTGAAGAGCCTTCTTTCAGGATATGATGTCAAACCAGTTTATGAGGTTAGAGAGAAGCTCAATAAACAGCTAAAAACAAGGTTGAGTGACGAGGTCAGGAAAATAAGAGAAGAAGAGATGCACTAATATGGCTGTTTTCTATCTTGATACTTCAGCTCTTGTAAAAAGGTATAGAACAGAAGAAGGGACCGACTTTATCGATAAATTATTCGAGAAAATAGAAAAGTCTGAGGACAGACTGGCGACTTCTTTTTTTTCAGCTCTTGAATTTATCTCGGCTCTGAGAAGACTCCTTAAAGGAGAACAGATAACCCAAGAGGCATTTTTTGACTCCACAGCAAGATTTGTAGCCGACCTTGAGAAGTGCTTCATCATAAGCTCAGTTGACGATACCGCAGTATCCAATTCCGTATCTCTTATCATAAAACACGCTATCAAAACAGCAGATTCCATTCAGCTTAGCTCTGTACTTCATTTAAAAGAAGTATTAGAAGAGAGCAAGGAAAAGCTTTTATTCGTGGTAGATGATGAGGAGCTTTCCAGTGTTGCCCAAGATGAAGGGCTGACTGTTATCAACCCAAGAGAAGATAGAGCTATGCAAAAATTGGAAAAATATGTGAAGTAGCAGGGTAGCCATTTGCTGTGTAGCGCTACCGTTTTGTTTGTGGATATGAGGGAAAAGCAGAAGAATTTGAGCTTAGTATATCCAACCTATAAAGCCCTCTATAACTTTGAAGTGTCCAAAATGCACAAGTAGCAGTGTATATACGCTGAAGAAAACAGATGAGCGAGTGTGCAGGTGCTGCGGGTATAGAGCATAAAAAGAAGAATTTGTGAAAGATAAGTAACTCTGTGTAAATGTCAAATACTTTCCCCGCTACTTCGGCAAGGCAATTTCCCACCCCTTCGGTAAACAGATTTCCCATTTTTCAAGAAACAAGAAATGATCACTCCTCCTTTTTTTATTTTTCATTCTGTAGGACTCTCCATCCAGGTTGAAAAAAAGATTGGTCTCTCGCTTCTCAATCGGGGTGTGTCCTATCTCATCTATTTATCCCGGAACATATGTTCTTTGCGATAAGCTCTGAACTCACCTTCACTCATGGCATAGTACTTGGCTGCGGTCTTTCCGTCTATTTCCAGCTCAGAGGTTATCTTTCCTTTGGAATATCCCTGTCTTTTTAGGAATTGAATCTTTTCATACATTTTTTCTTGTATCATTTACTCTCCTGTAAAGTTTTCTCAAACTATACAGGAGTTTTCCCGAAATGGGAATTCTATTTACCGTGCCTATGGGATTTCTGCTTACCACTACCATAGGAATTCAGTTTACTATTTCCAACATAATGCTTAACCCGAATAACTTATCTTACCTGGTCTAAAAGTCCTGGCTTTTTTCTATCTGTCATATCTTACTTCTGAATCAATCTTTTCTTTCCCTAAAATCTTACCGATAACGTTTCGATATGTGGGAAGTTTGCCGAACTCCTTAATTTTTATCAATAGTGTGAGGCAAATTTGGGAGAGATGATTTTTGCAGTCCTTTGAATCTAATTGAGCAAAAATTATCGAACCCCATATACCGTGTTATGTGATGTATTTATTGGCGGTTCTACAAGTATTATTCTTTTCTAGTTGGCGGATTATCTAAGGCTTGCTTTACTATAGGTGCAACATTTTCAATAGTAATATTCTTTCTTTTACAGTAAGCAGAAGTTATCCAATCTGATAATTCTTTTGCACCTTTGCTAGCGTTACAGGAACAGCAACACAATGCTATATTTTCTCTATTTATAATTTTTGCATCATTCACAATATGCTCCCAAGTTGCTGAATGTTTCTTGATGTTTCTGTCAAACTTAACACCACAATAAATACAATGTGTATCTCTTTTGCGAACTTCTGCTTCAAGCCAACTAGGAATGTTCCAATTATTCATATTACTTTGTTTTTAGTAAAAGGTAGCCAATAAATATTTCACATAACTCGTTTTTATACGAAGTGTTTTCATAGTTTAGTAATTAAATTGCGTATTATACGAAATTATGATACATTGTAATCGTATAAAAACTTACTCAATCATGCCTATTTTTAAGGGATTATGCAAGTAGAACTCAAAAAAATAGAACGAGAACTCAAAATTAGAAACTATAGTTTACAAACCATAAAAAGTTATTTATATGGCTTGCGAGAATATTTTGAAAAAGGGGACAGATTTATTTTTTCTCCCAGGTTATCAGTTTCATCGGATGTTTGTCACCAAGAACTCTGGACTATTCAAACGTTAAGAGAAGAGCATACTTTTAAGCCATATAACTCTTTGACTACATTGACGAATGAATGACTGATAATTGACTAATGGGGAAACGTTGATACTCAAATTTAAATGGGGAACAGAATTGAGGGACACAAAGATTGGAGAGATACCGAGGAAGTAAGAGATTAAGATTACATACAGTTCAAATATAATATAATCAAGGTGTCAATGGTGAAAACGAAAGAAGCCTCCAGGCTGACAACTAAGGAAGGGAAAACGTATTTCTCGGGACAGGAATTTTGGGGGAGCAAAACCAAAAATAGATCCGAAGAAATTTAAATTCAAGTCTCACATGAATGAGTAGCGATCACAGAAAGGTGCTACGCCTTTGCTCTTTTGGGGAATTGCTCTTTGCGGCTGTACCGTTGTATGGGCTGGAAAGGTTATCGGAACGCTTTTGCCGAAGAGATAATTGTAACAGGTGAGGAAGGAGGATAGCTATCATAGGCGGCATCATCCTCGGGATAATGATTGG
>JACUUP010000007.1 GCA_014859225.1 Candidatus Aerophobota bacterium | reverse complement strand
AGGACAGGCGTCCCGCCTGTCATGGTATACTAAGAGGGCATACTTTTCTTGCTTATCCATCTCATAAACCAGCTCATTAACAAAAACATATCTATCCAGAACCAGCTTATGAACCAGGATGCTATTAGATTGTAGGGGTAGGGAGATTTATCTTCGGGAACTGATACTTCATTCTGCATACCTGCTTGCACAAGATGCATATTTATCAGCAAAAATATAAAAAACACACAGCTTACAATACTTACTTTTATCCATTTTTTCTTTAAAGTCAAACCTAACTTTACAATACCGGAAGATGCAAGCCATCCTAAGGAAAGAATGTAAATGGTAAACTGAAGGCTGGCCTGGATGCTAATATCACCCGCAGCGGGAAGAGGCGTCGTAGATAAAATATAAAAAACAATCCCACCCCACACCAGGCTTCCTATTCCTATTATTCGCCACAGCATAGTTTTTGTAGTATATCATAATTTTACCCAATTTGCAATACCTAAACTGGAGAAGCTTAATTGACATCTGGAGCTATTTTGTTAGAATGCTTTAATTGTGAATAAATAAATGAAAATCACAGGAAAAACAAAAATAGTCGGTTTATTCGGGTATCCAGTTACCCATTCCCTGTCTCCTCTTATTCATAATGCTGCTTTTGAGAAGGCGGGGCTAAATTTTATCTATCTTGCTTTTCCCGTAAAATCTTCTAATCTGGGGGAGGCTACCCGGGCAATAAAAGCACTGGAGATGGTGGGAGTTAATGTTACCATTCCTCACAAACAGAAGATTATCCAGTATCTGGATGAGCTTTCTCCTGAAGCTAATGTAGTAGGAGCGATAAATACAGTGGTTAATCGGGAAGGAAAACTGGCTGGATATAATACGGATGGAGAAGGTTTTGCTGAATCTTTGCGAGAGAAAAGCTTTTCTTTAAAAGGAAAGCATATTCTCCTTTTGGGGGCAGGAGGTGCGGCTTTAGCCATATCTTTTTCCCTCTTAAAAGAAAAACCTGAAAGTTTAATTTTAACCAACAGGACTTTGTCCCGGGCAAAAGACATTTCAAAAAAACTTGCAAGCAGTAGGGGTGAGGTAAAGATGGAAATTGTTGAATTTGAGAGAAGAAACTCGTTGCCCCGGGCAAAAGAAATAGACCTTTTAATTAATACAACGTCTCTTGGAATGCAAGAAGGTCACCCAGCGCCCATCAATCTTGAGCAATTCTCTTCCTCTTTATTTGTTTATGATGTGATTTATAACAGAGAGACGGAGCTTTTAAACCAGGCAAAAAGGCTGGGTATGAGATATCAGGGAGGGTTGGATATGCTCATTTTCCAGGCGGCATTATCTTTTGAGATATGGACAGGTAGAAAAGCTCCCGTGGATGAAATGAGAGAAGCTCTCATGAGGTGAGGTTATGAGCACAAAAATTAGATACCTGACAGCGGGCGAATCTCATGGTCAGGCTCTTGTTGTAATCTTAGAGGGTATTCCATCTGGATTAAAACTCACAAAAGAGTGGATAGATAAAGAATTGAGGCGGCGTCAGATAGGTTACGGCAGGGGGGAAAGGATGAAGATAGAAAAAGATGAGGTGAGGATAATTTCAGGAGTTCGCCTGGGAAAAACTCTTGGCTCCCCTGTTTCATTTCTCATTCCCAATCTTGATTGGAAAAACTGGGAAAAAATAATGGGAGCTGATGAGGTAGAAAATAAGGATGTGCCCGCATTTACCAGACCTCGCCCCGGCCATGCGGACCTTGTCGGGGGGATAAAGTATAATTTTTTAGATCTTCGCAATGTTTTAGAGAGGGCAAGCGCCAGGGAGACAGCAGCACGAGTGGCGGCGGGTGCTGTTTGCAAAAAACTCCTGCATGAGTTTAACATTAAAACTTTCAGTAGAACAGTTCAAATTGGAAGAGAAAAGGACGCAACTGCCCGGGAAGAAGCTATTGAATCTTATGAGAGGATTGAAAAATCCCCTGTTCGCTGCCTTAACTTTTTTACAGAAAGAAAAATGATTGAACTTATAGATGAAGTGAAGAGAAGGGGGGACACCGTAGGAGGCATTTTTGAAGTTATTTTTTTGGGACTTCCCCCCGGCCTTGGAAGCTACATCCAGTGGGACCTTAAATTAGATGCTCGTCTTGCCTTTTCCCTGATGAGTATTCAGGCAATAGTTGGTGTGGAAATAGGAGCTGGATTTGAGGCATCCTCCTCCTTTGGCTCTGAAGTTCAGGATGAGATAGCCTATAATGAAACAAGAGGCTTTTACCGCTTGAGCAACCGGGCAGGAGGTATTGAAGGAGGGATGACAACAGGTGAGCCGCTTGTACTGAGAGTAGCTATGAAACCAATATCCACTCTGGCGAAGCCTTTGCGGTCAGTGGATATCGTAAGCAAAAAAGAAGTTGCGGCAACTAAGGAAAGGTCGGATGTTTGTGCGGTTCCTGCGGCTTCAGTTATAGGAGAGGCAGTTTGTGCAATAGAGATTGCAAAAGCGATGAGGGAAAAATTTGGGGGAGATTCGCTTGAGGAGATGAGAAAAAATTACCTCTCCTACATGGAGTATGTTAGGGCAAGGTAAAACAAAAAGGAGCTTTTTATTTATGAACATTGCTTTGCTTGGGTTTATGGGAACAGGAAAAACTGCCGTGGCAAAAGAGCTTGCCAGACACCTGGGGATGAAATATATTGATACAGATGAGATGATTGAAAAAAGGGAAAAGCTTTCCATCCCCGAGATTTTTGCCCGTTTTGGGGAAGATTATTTTCGCAAATTAGAAACAGAAGTTGTTAAAGAACTGTCAGAGTTTAATAACTTTGTTATCTCAACCGGGGGAGGTGTTCCTCTTCGCAGGGAAAATATAAATGCTTTAAAAAGTAAGGGATATCTTGTTTGCCTTGAGGCATCTCCCGAGGTTATCTTAGGCAGAACGAAAAACTACGAGGGAGAAAGACCGCTTCTTGCAGGATTTATTGATAAGAAAAAAAGGATACAGGAGCTGCTGGAAAAAAGGCGCCTTTTTTACAATCAAGCTGATTTTATTATTGATACATCTCATCTTTCAGTTGAAGATGTTGTTGAAAAAGTAATTAAATCTTTACCTGAAGAGAAACTCCGGGTAAATCTTAAAGAAAGAAGCTATCCCATTTTTATTGGCACATCTATTGATGAGGTGGGAAAGGTTACCAGGGATTTTTCTCTCGGGGGGAAAATCCTAATTATTTCTGATGCCAATGTTTTTCCTCTTTATGGGGAGAAGGTAAGGCGTTCTCTTGAAAAAGAAAATTTTCAGGTAAAATTCTTACAGATATCCCCGGGGGAAAGGTCTAAATCACTTTCCCGGGCGAGGAAAATATATGATTTTTGTCTGAGGGCAAATTTAGATAGAACTTCCTCAATTCTTGCTCT
Source organism: Candidatus Aerophobota bacterium (assembly GCA_014859225.1). Lineage (GTDB taxonomy): Bacteria > Aerophobota > Aerophobia > Aerophobales > B3-G15 > Kmv34. The sequence goes on along the minus strand of JACUUP010000007.1, from coordinate 27,463 downwards.
GGGAGGAGGAGTTGTAGGTGACCTTACAGGGTTTGTAGCTGCTACTTTTCTCAGGGGGATAAATTTCCTGATGGTTCCAACAACACTTTTATCTCAGGTTGACTCAAGTGCTGGAGGAAAGGTTGGAGTTAATCTGCCTCAGGGTAAAAATCTTATCGGTGCCTTTTATCAACCAAAGTTTGTCCTTGTAGACCCTTTGCTTTTAAAAACCTTATCTGCACGAAGGATGAGAGAGGGGGTGGCTGAGGTAGTTAAATGTGCTATTATAAATAATAGCTTTTTTTTCTCCTATCTGGAGGAAAATATAGTAAAGGCTCTAATGTGTGACTTGGGGGTTTTGAGAAGCTTGATTAAAAAAGCGCTTGAAGTAAAAATTAAGGTAGTGCAGGAAGATGAATTAGAGGAAAAAGGTATAAGACAGATACTCAATTTTGGGCATACTATAGCCCATGCCATTGAGGCTACATCTAAATACGGAAGGTATACCCACGGAGAAGCAGTTGCTATTGGTATGGTTGGTGCAGGAAGAATTGGGGTAGAGATGGGAATTTTCTCTTCAGCATCATTTTTTAGGGTTGAGAATTTGTTGCAAAAAGCAAAACTTCCCACAAGAGCAAGGGGATTAGGTGCCGGGAAAGTTTTTGAGGCTTTGAAGTTTGACAAAAAAGTAAGAGCGGGCAGGTTATTTTTTGTTTTACCTGAGGAAATTGGTAAAGTTTCGCTTAGAGACGATGTGCCTCTAAATTTAGTTAAAAAAGTTATTGAGGAGCTTATTGTATGATAAACATATTAGTTATTCATGGCCCCAATCTTAATTTATTAGGAGAAAGAGAACCTGCCTGGTATGGGAAAGTTTCACTTGAGCTTATCAACGAGGAAATAAATAAAAAAGCAAAAAACTTAAATTGCCAGTTAAAGATAGAACAGTCTAACTCAGAGGGGGAGATTATTGAGCTGATTCACAAAGAAAGAAAATGGGCAAAAGGTATTATAATTAATCCAGCAGCCTATACCCATACAAGTGTTGCCATAAGGGATGCTATTTTGGCTGTTAACCTTCCTGCAGTTGAGGTGCATCTTTCCAACATATACAAAAGAGAGGAGTTTCGCCATATATCTTTTATAAGACCTGTCTGCATTGGTCAGATATGCGGATTTGGGGCTTTAAGCTATATTTTAGCCCTTGAGGGGCTTGTAAATTTCTTAAAGGAGGGGAAAATAGATGAGTATAGAAAAATTCAGAGAGGAGATTGATGAGATAGATTCCAGATTTGTGGAACTGTTAAACAAAAGAGCGGAAAAGGTTTTGCAAATATGTAAGATAAAACAACAAGAAGGCAAAAGTTACTACTCGCCCGGCAGGGAAAAAATTGTCACCGAGAGACTTATTGCCTTAAATAAGGGACCTTTGCCCGATGAGCAGTTAAAAGAGATTATAAAGACAATTTTGCATTCGTTTTTAGCCCTGCAGAGAAAGCTAAAAATTGTTTACTTTGGACCTCCCGCAACTTTCACGCATCTTGCTGCTATCAAAAATTTTGGACCCAATGCAGAGTACATACCGGCCAAAAATATTTCAGAGATATTTGGACTGATGGAAAAAGGTAAGGCTGACTATGGCGTTGTTCCCGTGGAAAACTCCACTGAAGGAGTAGTTTCCCATACTCTTGATATGTTTCTTGATTCTGACTTAAAAATATGTGCTGAGGTAATTCTTGAGGTAGCTCACCATCTTTTGGGAAGAGGAAAATTAGCGAATATCAGGAAGGTATATTCTCACCCCCAGGCTATAGCTCAATGTAGAAGGTGGTTGGAGGAACACCTTGCTTCGGCAGTTATTTGCGAAACTGAAAGCACGGCAAAAGCTGCTCAGCTTGCTTCTCAGGAGGATACATCTGGTGCCATCGCTTCTGAAGTTGCTGCATCACTTTACGGCCTCACAATTATTGAGGACCACATAGAGGATTCTTCCCATAACTATACCCGCTTTCTGATAATTGGAAGGGAATATGCAGAACGAAGTGGAGAGGATAAAACCTCCATACTTTTTTCCATCAAGGATAGAGTGGGAGCTTTGCATGGTATGCTTGTTCCCTTTAGAAAACATAGTATTAATTTAACCAAGATAGAATCTCGTCCTACCAAGAAAAAAGCCTGGGAGTATGTATTCTTTGTGGATTTTATGGGACACAAGGACGATGAGGATGTTAAAAAGGCTTTATCTGAGCTGGAAAAGGAATGCTTCTTTTTAAAAATCCTTGGTTCGTATCCTAAGGGAGACTAAGAGAGGGTGAAAATGGTCATAACTATAAAACCAGGAACAACAGAAAAGGGAATTCAGCACGTTATAGATAAGATTAAAGAATTGGGGTTTACTCCTCATATTTCCAGGGGTGAGGAGCGGACAATCATCGGGGTAGTGGGAGAAAATGCCATAAGAGCCCGACATACCTTTGAGGCTATGTTTATTGTAGAATCAATCACTCCCATATCCAAGCCGTATAAACTGGCAAGCAGAGATTTTAGGAAAAAAGATAGCCTACTAAAAATTAAAGATGTTGTTATTGGAGGAAAAAAGGTTGTGGTTATGGCAGGTCCTTGTTCTGTGGAAAACAAGGATATGCTCCTGGAGACAGCCAAAATGGTTAAGCAGGCAGGAGCCTGTATTTTAAGGGGTGGGGCTTTTAAGCCTCGCACCTCCCCTTATTCTTTCCAGGGATTAGGTGAGGAAGGTTTGAAGTATCTTGCCGAGGTATCCAGAATTACTGGACTTCCCGTAGTCACCGAGGCTATGGACCCAAGACAGCTTGAGATTATCTGTTCCTATGCAGATATTATTCAAATTGGAGCAAGAAACATGCAGAACTTTGACCTGCTCAAAGAGGCGGGAAAACAGAAAAAACCTATTCTTCTGAAAAGAGGAATGGCATCAACTGTAAAGGAACTTCTTATGTCTGCTGAGTATATTTTATCAAGCGGTAACTATGATGTTATCCTTTGTGAGAGGGGAATAAGAACATTTGAGGATTCCACCCGTTTCACTTTAGATATTACCTCAGTAGCTTTAATTGAAATTCTCTCCCACCTCCCGGTGGTAGTTGACCCCAGCCATGGGACGGGAAGTAGGGAGCTGGTGGTTTCCCTGTCAAGAGCAGCCGTAGCCGCTGGCGCCGATGGTCTTTTGCTGGAAGTACATCCAAGACCTGAGGAAGCTTTATCAGATGGTTTCCAATCTGTTTCTTTTCCTATTTTTCAGCAACTGATGGAACAGATAAAAAAAGTGGCTCAAGCTGTAGGGAGAGAAGTTTAAGATGACGGGCAAAATGGCTGATAGGATGATTGTTGCATCTTCTTCTTTGCAGGGAAAAATGAAGATGTTAGGAGATAAGTCTATCTCCCACAGAGCAGTGATTTTAGCCTCCATCGCCCAGGGTAAATCTTGTATAGAAGGGATACAAGAAGGAAAGGACCTCCTTGCCACGATGCAATGTATGCAAAATTTGGGTGTCCAAATTGAGGAGGATGGTAAATACTTATTTATTGAGGGGAAAGGCTTGCGGGGGCTGAAGGAGCCCGAGGATATCCTGAATTGTCAAAACTCTGGAACGACTATGAGAATACTTTCGGGAGTTTTATCCGCTCAAAATTTCTATTCTGTTCTCACAGGAGATATATCTCTCAGAAAAAGACCTATGGAAAGGATTGTTTTACCTCTTGGCAAAATGGGGGCAAGAATATGGTCAAGAAAAGGATACCTGGCTCCTTTAAGCATTAAAGGAGGAGCTTTGCGGGGAATAGAGTACAGCCTGCCTGTAGCCTCTGCCCAGGTTAAATCCTCTCTTTTGCTGGCGGGACTTTACGCAGAAGGTGTAAGCAGGGTTAAAGAGCCCTATCCCTCGAGAGACCATACCGAACGGATGCTAAGCTTCATGGATGCAGATATACATGTGGATAGTTCCAGAATAGCTGTTCGCGGAGGTAAGGAAATTAAGGCAAGAGATTTTTTTATTCCGGGAGATTTTTCAGCGGCAGCTTTTTTTATAGGAGGGGCAGCAGTTCTTGAAGGCTCCAGAGTAAAAATAGAGAAAGTGGGAGTTAATCCCACAAGATGTGGATTTTTAGAAATCCTTATAGAGATGGGGGCAAAGATAAAATTGTGCAATAGGAATATAATATGCAATGAAGAGGTAGCTGATATAGAAGTTGAGAGCACCAGCAAATTGCAGGGGGTTAAAGTAAATAAAGAGAAGGTCCCCCGATTTTTGGATGAGATTCCTATTTTGGCTGTTGTTGCCTGCTTTGCTGAAGGCAAAACCTTAATTGAGGGTGCAAAAGAGCTAAGAGTGAAGGAAACTGACAGAATAAAGGCTTTATGTGTGGAGTTAAACAAGATGGGTGCCAGGATAGAAGAGAGAGAAGATGGAATGCTCATTCAAGGTGCAGGAAAGTTAAAGGGGACAGAAGTTTACAGCTGGGAGGATCATAGAATAGCCATGGCTCTTGCCATAGCAGGAATTTTGGCCCAGGGAACAACCGTCATTCATAATGCTCGGTGCATAGACATATCTTTTCCCGATTTTTGGGAAAAATTAGAAAAAATTAGAGGTCGCCGACCCCGTATGCGATGAGATGTGTAGAAAAGATATTTGTCTGTTAGTTTTAGTGGGAGTTTTTTTCCTTGGTAAGAATTCACTCCAACCACAAATTAATATTCATACTAATAGTGGCCCTCAGTTCCCCACGAGACAGCTGACAGCCTCTCTTGCAGAAAGCAGTCCAGGAAAGGCAACTTTTGCCACAACAGCAGTTTTATTCGGGTTTAAAGAGGTTGCCTCAGATATTTTATTTCTCCAGATAATTCAGCAGTATGGTGACTGGAAGTTAAAACCAGAGGAGAAATTCAAAAGTATTTATCCTTTGATTCAGGTAGTTAGTTTTATGTCACCTCATTTTGTTCCTCTTTATTCTTTTGGGGCACTTGTTTTAAAAGAGCTTGGATATGTGGACGAGGCGATAGATTTACTGAACAAGGGCATAGCCGAAAATCCCCGGGCTTTTGAGCTCTGGCTTTATAGAGACTTCATCATCCGCCTTTTTAAAACCAAAGAATACAAAAAAGCCATAGAAGGAATACAAGCTGCTCTTCAGATGGAAGGTCATCCACCAATTCTGCAAAGAATCCTCGCCTATGCTTATGAAAAGGATGGTCAAATTGAGGAGGCAATTTTGCAATGGCAAAAAGTATATTATTCCACAAAGGATGATGGTGTGAAACAGATATGTATAAGGCATATACAAAGATTAACGGATGAGGATTGATATCGTGGAAGTAATAGAAGATATAACTTTAATGAAAAATTGTTGCCGGAAAAAAAAACTTGAGAAGAAAAAAATTGGTTTTGTAGCTACCATGGGCGCTTTACATGAAGGACATCTTTCCCTGATAGAAAGGGCAAGAGAAAGCTCGGATTTTGTGGTGGTGAGTATTTTTGTTAATCCCACTCAGTTTGGCCCGGAAGAGGATTTTAAAAGCTATCCTCGTAATTTAACTATGGATTTAAAGCTTTGCCAGGAGCAAGCAGTAGATGTTGTTTTTGTCCCCTCAGAGGAAAAGATGTATCCCGAAGGTTTTCCCCCCCGGGTGGAGGTTAAAGATAGACTCACGGAAATTCTTGAAGGAGCTTCCCGCCCCAATCATTTCGGAGGAGTTGTTACTGTGGTTGCCAAACTTTTTAATATTATTTTGCCTGACGTAAGCTATTTTGGAGAAAAAGATTACCAGCAAGCACTTGTCATTAAAAAAATGGTAAAAGATTTACACATGGATGTAGAGATTGTGCTTTCGCCGACAGTTAGAGAAAAAGACGGACTTGCCTGTAGCTCAAGAAATAAATATTTAACCTTAGAGGAAAGAAAAGCAGCAAAAGTTTTATTCAAATCACTTTTAGCGGCAAAAGCTGCCATTGAAGAGGGAGAAAAAGAATCTTACCGCATAATACCCTCCATGGAGAGGCTTATTAAAGAAGAGAAGCTTGCTAAGATAGATTACATTGCAATTGTTGACCCTGAAAATTTAGAGAAAGTAGAAAAGATAAAAGATAAAGTGCTTATTGCCCTGGCCGTTAAAATCGGCAAAACGAGATTAATAGATAATATGCTCATATAAGGGAGCTCTGAAAAACTCCTCTTATAAATTTAGCTGCCCGCCGAGGGAAAGGGCAGCAATTAGATTTTTCAGAGCTCCCCAATCAGGAGAGGAGATAGGGTTTGTTAAAAATTATGTTATCCGCCACAGAGGTATCGGGTGATATGCATGCTGCTCACTTAGTGAAAGCGATAAAAAAAATTTATCCTGAAGCTGAATTTATAGGTGCCGGAGGGGAGCAAATGAGGGCTGCCGGGGTAGATGTGAAGGCTTTTACTACTCATATGGGAACGATGGGAGTGGTGGAAGGTTTTAAATATTACCCTTCCTTCTTAAAAATAAAGCTAAGAATGGAAAAATTACTCAAAGAAGAAAGACCCGATGTATTAATTTTAATAGATTCCAGAGACTTTAATCTCAACCTGGTTAAACCGGCAAAGAAATTAAAGATACCAGTTGTATACTATTTTGCCCCTCAGTTATGGGCATGGTTTGATTTGAAAATGAGGAGAGCATCCAGAAGAATTGATAAGATTATTGCTATTTTCCCCTTTGAGGAAAAACTTTACAAAAAAATGGGAGCAGATGTTTTGTGGACGGGACATCCCTTGCTTGATATAGCCAGACCCACAATGGAAAAAGAAGAAGTTTTTAAAAAATTTTCCCTTAATCCGGAAAAACCTCTAATTTCTCTTTTGCCTGGAAGTAGGGAGTATGAGATAAAAAACCTGCTGCCGGTGATGCTACAGGCAGCCAAAAACTTAAATAAAAGGATAAAAGATGTTCAGTATGCTATCCCGGTTGCCGCTTCCGTTTTCAAAGAAAAAATTATGCAGCTTGTTAGCAAAAGTGGCATTGAGGTTAGGGTGGCGGATGGTAATATCTATGATTTTATGAATATATCCACGTTAGTCGTAACTGCTTCGGGCACAGCTGCACTTGAGGCAGCTTGTCTTGATGCACCTATGATTGTGATGTACAAAGCGCACATCACCACGTATATACTGGCGTGGATTTTAATAAAATTTCCCTACGTTAGCCTTCCAAACATTATTGCAGAAAAAAAAATAGTTCCCGAGCTATTGCAGTTCAAAGCGAAAGAGCGCTACCTCCTAAAAGCTATGCTTGAGCTTCTTGAGAGTCCGGAAAAGTTAGATGCAATGAAACGTGAGCTAAAAGATGTCGTGGCAAAGTTAGGTCCAGTCGGGGCTACTGAACGCGCGGCAAAAGTTGTAGTAGATGTAGCCACGAAAAGGAAAAGGTGAGTATGAGCAAAGTTTCTATAGTGAAATGTGATAATTATGAACAAGATGAAGTAGACAGGGCAGTAAGAGAAAGTGTTGAGCTTGCAGGGGGGATGAGAGGTATTGTAAATCCGGGGGATAAGGTGATACTCAAGGTAAATGTGTTAAATGCAGATGTACCTGAAAAAGCGGTAACCACGCACCCTGCTATTGCAAAAGCTGTAATAAGGCTGGTCAAGAAAGCAGGTGGGATACCATTTTTAGGAGATGCACCCGGTATCGCTTATACTTATGAAGATGCACGAGAAGCTTGGCAGGCAACTGGTCTTAAAAAAGCTGCGGAAGAAGAAGGAGTGGAAATTGTTAATTTCAAACAGGTGAAGGAGATTAAAACCTCTGTGAACAAAAGAGTGCCAGTGCTTCATATCGCAAAAGATGTGATGGATGCCGATGCAGTGATATCCCTGCCTAAATTAAAAACCCACAGTTTTACCCTGTTCACCGGTGCCATTAAAAATCTTTATGGAACTATACCGGGATTTAGAAAAAAAGAGCTTCATGCACTTGCGCCAAAACCTGAGGCTTTTGCCGAACTTGTAGTGGACATTCTGGCAGCAGTGAAGCCAAAACTTGCGGTTATGGATGCGATTGTAGGAATGGAAGGATTTGGACCAGCAGCAGGTTCTCCTCGCAGGATAGGGTTGGTTATGGCGAGCAAAGATATGGTGGCAGTAGATGCGGTTGCCTCATACATTATCGGCTACAATCCATTAGATGTAGAAATAACAAGAGTTGCCTATGAAAGGGGATTTGGAGAAGCAAGAATTGAGAAGCTGGACATCCGGGGTGAAAAACTTGAGGAGGTCAAACTTGAGGATTTTCAATTAATTAACAATTTGAATACATTCTTGAAGCGGGTGCCCTCTTTTATCCTTTTTCTGGCAAGAGTTGCTGCTCCCTTATTTTTGAAGGTAGAGCCACAGGTAAACCGGGAAAACTGTGTAGCTTGTGGAGTATGTGTTAAGCATTGTCCCACAAAAGCAATTAAGTTTGCCAGCAGTATTCCTAAAATTCAAAGAAAAAAATGCATTAAATGTTTTTGCTGCCAGGAGTTTTGTCCTGAGAAAGCTATAATAATTAAATATAACTGGCTGGCAAAAAAACTGAAGATGTAACAATGTATATTATTATAATGGCAAACAGTCCGGGAGAGCTCATTGGATGGGTAAAACCGGTTGTGAAAAACCTGAAACAAAGGCGAAGGGATATAAGGATTATTTTAATGCTTCCTCCCTGCCAGTATGCAAGCGCCAGGGAAGTGGAGGTTGTTAGAAGCTTTTCTGAGGTTGATTATGTGGTTGGGCCGGGTGATTTTGTAAAGTATATTTTTTTGAGAAAAACGCCCTGGTTTATCAGGCAGATGAAAAATAAAAAAGGCGTATGTGTGTTCTTAGGAGGCGACCCTTTCAATGCGGTTCTCATTTCAAGGAGGCTAAAGATTCCTGCAGTAGCATACATGCAAAAGCCAAGGTGGGAAAAAAGCTTTGAAAAATTTATGCTGGTCAGCGATGAAGTTAAGCGCAAAAATTTTTTGGAAAAGGGGATAAGTCCTGATAAAGCGGTTGTAGTTGGTAATTTAGTAGTTGATTCGGTAAAGGCTCAGATGCAGGAAGAAAAAGCTTTTGATGTGCATTCTCTTATTACAGGAAAACCAGTTATATCAATTTTTCCCGGTAGCAGGCCCGAGATTGCCGCTAATATGGCTTTATTTTTTCTAACTGCCTGCGAGTTGATTAAAAAAAAATTTCCCCAGGCTCAGTTTTTCCTTGCCCTGTCTTCTTTTGTTAAAACGGAACTTTTTTTGGACTTGAGCAAGGCCGAGGTACGCAGAGTATGTAAACTTTCGCAAGCAGAACTGGTCAAGGAGGATAGTATCTGGAAAATTGTAACAGAAGGTGGCTTAAATGCCCCCTTGATTGATGAGGGTAAATATCATCTCCTGGCTTTATCTACTCTTGCGCTCACTATACCCGGTACTAATACCGCAGAGCTTGCCTGTTTGGGCGTTCCCATGGTAGTAGCCTTGCCGCTTAACATGCCTGAGTTAATTCCTATGGATGGACTTGCTGGCTGGGCGGGTAAGATGCCTTTTTTGGGAAAAATTATTAAAAGAGGGGTAGTGAAAATATATGGGAAAAAACTGGGGTTTGTTGCTCAGCCTAACATTTTTGCCCAAGAGGAAATAGTACCCGAAGTGAAAGGAATCATTCAGCCTCAGGATGTCGCAGATAAGGCAGTTGCGCTTTTGCAGGATGAAAGCAGGCTTCTCTCAATTTCCTCTCAACTTAAAAAAATGATGGAAGCAGAAGTTTCAGCCGCGGATAGGGTAGCTGAGGTTATTTTTGAACTTTTAGATAAGGGGAAGTTAAATTGCAAGCAAAAATAGAAAGGCGAAATTTTACTGATAAAAAGAGTAAGATTTCTTCCTTTTTATTGAAAAGCGGGTGGGTTTTGATGTTTGCAGGGACACCACTTGGTTCAGGTATTGCCGCCTTTCCTTTTTTTCTGGCGGGAAAAATTCTGGGGAAAAAGAGCCGTGCAAGCATAAAAAAAGACCCCCTTTTTTTTCTGGTAAACATTTTTATAATTTTTTGCCTGCTCTCGGTAATTAGTACTCCCAATAAGCTATTTTTCCTGGGTTCGTTTGTCTCTATTTGCTTGATGCTCTACCTGGTGATGCTGGAATCACGTTATATTATATTGAGGGAAGCCTTCTTCAAAAAACTACTAAAAATATTCATTGTGTGTTCAACTATATCAGGTATCTGTGGAATGATTTTTTATTTTGGAGGCTTTGGGGGGCGGGCACGGTCTCTTTTTACAGGCGAGAATGGCTTGGGGACGGTTATGATTCCCGCAGCGTTTGGAGCATTAGCCTGTTTCAGTCAAGCATCCAGCAAAAAGAAGCTGTTGGTCGGATTTGCACTTGCGACCATAGTTGCTGGCTTGATTTTATCCTTTTCCCGTGGTGCCTGGTTAGGATTGGCAGGGGGGCTTTTCATTTACTTTGTTTACTGCAAGCGGGACCGACTAAAGGTAGTAATTTTAATGAGTATCATTATCATTACCTTTTTTACCTATCCACCTTTGCTTTATCGGTTAGAATCTATACAAGATTTATCTTATCCCTCCAACCAGGAAAGAATATATATTATGGAGGCAACCTGGGAGATGATTAAAGAGCAACCTCTTACCGGAGTGGGAATAGGTAATTATCCTTCAACTTACCCGGATTACAGGTTAAAAGAAAGCCAGATTCCTAATGTCTCCTTTGCTCACAATATATTTCTCCAAATATGGGCTGAGGCCGGAATAGGAGCCCTGGTATCTTTTTTGGCTATCGTGGTTTTGATTTTTACAAAAGGAATTAATATTGTAAAATGCAGTAATCTTTTTTTAAGGAAAGTAGGGATAGTTGCCTTTGCTTCTTTTGTGGGAATATTGATTCACAACCAGGTAGACTGCACGGTATATTCCCTGCATATTGGTCCATTTTTTTTACTCCTTGCAGGGATTATTTTTTACGCTGAGAAACTGGGATGTGTATACAAATCCAGCAAAGTTCTTAAATAAGATGCAGGAGAAAAATGCATATTCTTTATGTTACCCCTTATATGAACCTTGGAGGCACAGAAAGGTGCATTATTAATTTAATTTTCCAGAGTCTAAAAAGTGGGTGTAAAGTTTTTCTTATTAGTCCAACGGGTGATAGTTTGGAAAGAGTTCCTCCAGGTGTTAAAGTTTACAAACTAAAAAACTGGATGGCAAGTCGGCCCTTAACTGCAGTATCTGAATTGAAAAAGGCACTTCTGGATGCAGGCAAAAAGATAGACATTATTCATGTCCATGCAGCAGCGGAGATGGCCTATCTTGCGAAAAAATATCTTCCGGAAAAACCAGTTATTTTCACCTGTCACGGCTATGATAATGCACTTCCTTCATACTCTAATTACTGGCTTGCGGCAAAGTTTTTAAAAAAAATAGATGTCTGCGTTGTTTTAAATCCTCTTGATAAAGATTATTTTATTAGAGCCGGAATCAAAAGGGAAAATTTATTTTTTATTCCCAACGGGGTGGATGAGAGATTTTTCAGTTCACCAAACACAAAAGATACCTGTAGCAAGGTTGTGGGAATAGTTGGAAGGCTGGTCAGGCAAAAAAACATTAAGTGGGCGATTAAAACTCAGGCAAAGTTTAAATTTGCCTCAAAATTTTTAATAGTGGGTGAGGGGCCTTTACGCAAAAAACTTGAGAATTACGTAAAAATGCTGGAATTGGATGACCAGATTCAATTTTTAGGCTATCAGGAAAAAGTTGAAAATATCTATCCTCTTTTTTCCTATCTTCTTGTGTGCTCTCGCAACGAAGCTTTCGCTCTGATAGTTTTAGAGGCTCTTGCATCAGGCACAGCTGTATTTATCCCAGGATGGCTTCCTGGACTTGTTCGGCTGTGGGGCTCTTCTCCTGGAGTATTCGTATTTGAAGATGGAAAAGACCTTAAAGAAAAGATTGAGATGAGGAGGGGAAAAGATGATGTGGAGAAAATTCAAGATTTTGCCCGTAATTTTTCATGGAAGAGGATATTTAAAAAATACGAAAAACTATACAATCAACTTTTAAAAAGAGATGACTTATGAGTGCTACGCGCACTACATATAGACTTTTCAGGTATTTTCGAGCCTACTGGGGATATCTTGCTTTTGGTATAGTATGCACAGTGATTACAACTTTAGTTACGCTTGCTGTTCCCTGGGTGGTGGGGAAAGACCTTATCGATTCTGTAATTCTGGAGGGAAAAGACCTTTCTCTTTTAAATCTTATTGCCATAGGTCTTTTTGTACTTTTTGTTATTAAAGGATTTGCATCTTTTGGCCAGATGTATCTTATATCCCGGGTTACCTACAGTGTGGCTGCTGACCTGAGAAGCTCTGCTTATGAGCACCTGCAGCGCCTTTCTTTGAGTTTTTATAAAAAAAGACGCACAGGAGAGATTATGTCTCGTCTGACAAATGATGTTGATGTCATTCAAAATGCTTTTATCAACGAAATGAGCAATTTCTTCGGTAACTTTCTTCTCCTTATTGGAGTTCTGGCCTTTATTTTTTACATACACTGGCAACTTTCCCTTTTCGTTCTTATACTCATTCCGGTTTTATCTTTCACCGTAAGTAAGTTTAGTCTACTGATTAGAAAATCCAGCTCTTCCATCCAGGGAAAAATGGCTGATATTTCCTCTATCCTGCAGGAGACAATTGTAGGGGTTGAGGTGATAAAATCATTCACCTCAGAGAAAAGAGAAATTGAAAGATTCAGGGAAGAGAATATAAAAAACCTGACTTTAAGCTTGAAAAGAAGTCGTATGCTTGCCCTGCTAACTCCCTTGATTGAAATTTTATCCCTGGCTGGATTAATTTCTATACTCTGGTATGGAGGAAGAGAAGTGATAAGAGGGGCATTAACCATGGGGGAACTTGTAGCTTTTCTTGGATATATTGGTCTGGTCATTCATCCTTTGAGTCAGGTAAGCAGGGTTTTTGGTGTTTATCAACAGGCGCTTGCTTCCGCTGAGAGGGTATTTGAGATTTTAGATACCGAACCCGAGGTCAAGGAGCTTTTGAAGGCAAAAGAACTTCCACCGGTAAAAGGGCACATCCAGCTAAGAGATGTTTGCTTTGCCTATGATGAAAATGGCATCATTCTGGAAAATATCAATCTGGAGGTAAACCCCGGGGAAAGAATAGCTTTAGTGGGACCATCTGGAGTGGGAAAAACCACGTTAGTCAGTCTTATTCCTCGTTTTTACGACCCAACCTCTGGTTCTATCAGTATAGATGGATATTCCATAAGGGAAGTAAAACTTTCCAGCTTGAGAAAACAGATAGGTATTGTGCCTCAAGAAACTGTTCTTTTTAGCGGAAGCATAAGAGATAATATTGCCTACAGCAAAATAGAGGCAACAGATGAGGAAATCGTAGAGGCAGCTAAAAGAGCTAATGCCCATAATTTTATTGTAGCCCTGGATAAAGGTTACGATACACAGGTAGGAGAGCGGGGAGTCAAGCTTTCAGTGGGACAGAAACAGCGCATTGCCATTGCAAGAGCTGTTCTCATGGACCCCCGTATTCTTATTCTGGATGAGGCAACCTCAGCTGTTGATACTCAGTCCGAAATTTTAATAAGAGAGGCTCTTGATGTTTTAATGAAAGATAAAACGACTTTTATAATTGCTCACAGACTTTCCACCATTCAAGGGGCAAACAGAATAGTTGTGCTTGATGGGGGAAAAGTTAAGGAGATTGGCTCTCACGAAGAACTTCTCAACCAGGGGGGTCTTTACGCCAGATTATACAATATGCAGTTTGAAGGGCGCTAAATTGGAACAAAAAAACAAAGATAGTATAAATGTCAGTATTATAATCCCCACTTACAACCGGGCAAAAATTGTTGGAAATATCATTGCAAGTTTAGCAAAACAGACTTATCCGGCGCAAAGATATGAAGTAATCTTAGTTGATGATGGCTCCACCGATAGCACCGATAAAATATTAACATCTATATCCAGTCCTTTACATTTCAGGTATTTCAAAAAAAAAAGAGCTGGTCCTGCCTCTGCCAGAAATTACGGTGTAAAGAAAGCACAGGGTGAAATTATCATATTTATTGACAGCGATATTCTCGTAGAACAGGATTTTGTGCAGGCACATGTGAGTTCTCATGAAAACCAGGATAAATTAGTTGTGAAGGGGGTGGTAATTAACACCGAAAGAATGGACAACCTCGCCCGGGAAAAAATGAAATTAACCGATGTATCTGCTGCTTTTTTTGCCACGGGGAATGTATCCATAAGAAAAAAATATCTTCTAAAAGCGGGTTTGTTTGATGAGGACTTTAAAGAGTACGGATGGGAAGATTTAGAGTTGGGAGTCAGGTTAAAAAAAGAAGGTTTAAGGGTTGTAACTAATAAAAATGCTGTTGGTTATCATTACAGGAAAAAAGTTACATTAGCCCATCTTCCGCCGCTTTGCCATAAAGAAAAAATGCGGGGACGCACAGCAGTCATTTTTTACCGCAAACACCCCACACTTGAGGTAAAACTTATGACTCATATTAGCCTTTTTTTCTTTGCACTTGACCGTATGTTCAATTTTTTTGGCTGGATGAGTGAGAAAAAGCGAAATAATTTAGTACTTCAGCTTAAAGAGCGCAATTTCCCTCTGCTGAAGAATGCATTGATAAAAATGTTTACCAGCCACTGTTACATGGAAGGGCTCAGAGAGGCTATTAAAGAAGAAAAATTTAATTGAGGTTTAGCGTAAAAGATATATCCGGAGTTGATTGAGTTGCAATTTAAAGGTTTTGGAATATAAATTATGAAAAATTCAGATAAAAAACTTAAACATGAGTTTTTTATCTCCCGGGAATGGTTTTTGGTTGTTTTTCTGCTCGTCATTTGTTTGTATCTTTTTGTCTTCAAACTGGGTGATACAAGTCTCTGGGAAACGGATGAGCCTATTTATGGCGATGTAGCCAGAGGGATACTACGATTTGGCGACTGGATTACGCTTCGCTTTAATTACCGGGAGTGGTTTGATAAACCGCCGCTTTATTTTTGGTTTACGGCGCTTTTTTATCGTTTTTTCGGCTGGAATGAGTTTACCACGCGTATAACCTCTTCGCTATTTGGGATGACCCATGTTGTATTAGTTTACTTTTTAGGCAGGGTTTTATTTAATAAACGAGTGGGATTTTTCTCTGCCTTGATTTTAGCTACAAGCTTGCAATTTATAGTTCAATCACGCCTTGCTCTGGTTGATGTTCCCTTGAGTTTTTTTATAAGCTTATCTTTTCTTTTTTTCTATCTGGGGTATACAAATCCAGATAGAAGAAACTATTATATACTCTCTGCCGCTTCTATGGGTTTTGCCACTTTAACCAAAGGTCCAATAGGATTCTTGCTTCCCGGCTTCATTATTCTTATCTACCTGACACTTACCAGAAACCTGCACAGGTTGAAAGCAATGAGAGTTCCCTGGATGGTTTTGATTTTTCTTGCCATTGCCGCTCCCTGGTATATTATTGAATTTCTGCGCCACGGGTGGATTTTTGTAGAGCAGTTGTTTTTTTTGAGAATGGTAACAAGATTTGCAACTCCTTTTGAAGGACATACAGGTCCTGTTTACTACTATTTTGCGGTTTTAATTTTAGGTTTTTTCCCCTGGAGCAGTTTCTTGCCCCTTGCTTTTTTTCATTTTTTAAGAAGGAGTAAAGATAAGACTGCTAAAGAGCGGGAAAAACATTTTTTTCTTTTAATCTGGATTGCGCTGATTTTCATCTTTTTTTCTCTTTCTCAAAGCAAACTGCCGGGCTACATTTTTCCGCTTTATCCTGCCTGCGCTTTAAGCGTTGGCTGGCTCTGGGATAAGTTTGCAACATCAAAGCTTCCAGCCCAAAGTAAAGGTTTGTATATATCCTTTGGCTTTTTCTTTGTGATTGTCCTGGCTTTAATGACAGCTTTGACGTTTATCGGAAAAACCTTGTTTCCAGATGAATACGCTTTATTTGGGAATGCAGTTCTTTTAGCTATATTTGGGCTTTTGGGAGCGGGCGTTTTTTCTTTTGTTTTTATTATCTTTAAAAGGAAAATTTTTCTTTCTCTTTTAACACTTGTCGCAGGGATGTGTATTTTTTTGTGGATTCTGCTTGTCCACATTTTACCTTTTACCGAGGTTTTTAAACCCACCAAATTTTTTGCCCATGAAATTAAATCTGTGATTCAGCCTGGAGAAAAAATAGTTGATTATCCTGTTACGCCTGGACACGACATATCGTTTAACTGCTCTCTTGTATACTACAGCGAGCATCCTGTGCTGGGGGTTAGCAATGTAGAAAATCTTAAAGAGCTTTTTAGCTCCGGGGAAAGAGTTTACGCTGTTATGGATATTGAGGATTATCATGGGATAAAGGAAGAACTGGAAGGCATTTCTCTTTATACCCTTAACAAGAGAGGTGGGAAAATCCTTTTATCTAACAAACAAAATTAAGCCTGTTTTCAAGAGGATTAGCGGTTAACATGCATTTATCAATTATAATTCCAGCTTATAACGAGGAAAAGAGATTATGCCGGACATTACTTGAGATTAATAGCTACATTTTGGCTCAGCCCTATGAATCAGAAATTATTGTGGTCAACGACGGTTCAACGGATAGAACAAACGAGCTGGTGGAAGCGATGCTCCCAAAAATCAAAAATCTGCGCTTCATTGACAACAGGCAAAACCATGGCAAGGGCTATGCTGTTCGCCAGGGAATGTTGCAGGCAAAGGGAGAGCACAGGTTATTTACCGATGCTGATAATTCCACTTCAATTGACCATATAGAAAAAATGTGGCCGCTTTTTGAGCGAGGATTTGATATTGTTATTGGTTCTCGGGATGCAAAAGATGCTGAAGGTGCCTGTCAGGTAGTAGCTCAACCATCCTGGAAAAGATTTTTAGGAAATCTGGGCAATATTGGTATCCAGCTTTTCGCCCTATGGGGGGTGTGGGATACTCAATGTGGATTTAAGGCTTTAACCAGGAGTGTTGCCGAAGATATATTCAAAAGATGTAAAATCAATTCCTGGGCATTTGATGTGGAGGTTTTGGTTTTAGCCAGGAAACTTGGCTACAAAGTTGGTGTTATACCGGTTTACTGGATAGATTCTTCTGGAAGTAAAGTAAAATTAAAAGCATACACCAGTTTTTTTAAGGAACTTCTACAGATAAGATGGAATTTTATTTTACACAGGTACAAACTGAAGGAAACGAAAAAAATCATTTAATTTGAAAGGTGAGACAAATGAAGTCCTGGGTTTTAATCTTTATAAGCGTTCTTTTGGGAGCTTTGGGACAGGTTTGTATGAAAAGCGGAATGTCACATTTGGGACCCATTTCACTGAGGTTTTCCACCATTTTTACCACCATATTTCAGATGCTCAGCTCCCCCTTTGTGTTGCTCGGACTTTTTTTGTATGCGGTAAGCACAATTTTCTGGTTAACTGTGCTTTCCAGGTTAGATTTAAGTTATGCTTACCCTATGATAAGTGTAAGTTATGCCCTGGTGCTCATTTTTTCCTGGATTTTTTTTCAGGAGCGGTTTGGTCTTATGCGCTTTTTTGGAGTCCTGTTAATTTGCGGGGGTGTTTTTTTAGTTTCAAGGTCTTGAGAGTGCCAAAATGAAATCACGAAACATATTATTTTTATCCAATGGATATGCCGAGGATAATATTGCTTGCTGTATCATTAAGAGCTTATTGGAAGAGTATCCTTTTTTAAGAATTGCAGCAGTTCCGTTTGTGGGTGAGGGGTTAGCTTTTAAAAAATTAGACATAGAGACGCTTGGACCGTGCAAGAGAACGCCGAGTGATGGGTTTATCAATGGGAATCTTTTTTACTTTTTAAAGGATTTAAGCGCAGGCTGGTTGAGATTCTATCTGAAGAAAGTAAAGGCATTAAAGGTTAAGAGAAGTAAGTTACATTTTGTAGTTTGCATAGGTGATATTTTTTTAGTTTTAACTTCAGCACTTTTCATAAAAAAACCCATTATTTTTTTCCCCACGGCGAAATCAGACTATATAAAAGAGCACTACTGGATAGAAAAGTGGTTGATGAAGCGATATTGCAAACTGGTGTTCGCACGCGACAAAAAGACAGCTTTATCGCTTAGAAGTTGCGGGATACATGCAGTTTACGCGGGTAATGTAATGATGGATTGTCTTGAGATAACGGATGAGGATTTCGGAATTGAAAAAAAATATCCTGTGGTGGGAATTGTCCCGGGAAGCAAAAAAGAAGCCTGTGAAAACTTAAAGGTTATCCTGGATGCGGCGGAAGAGATTTTTTTGCAAAAAAAAGGAAAAGTGATTTTTCTTCTGGCACTTGCTCCTTCACTGGATGTGAGAAGCATAGTGAATGTAAGTTTACGGGAAAAAGATGGCTGGACTCTAAAAAATCCAACCGCAAGCGAACAAGAAAAAGGAATAGTTGCCAATTTAATCTGCCCGCAGGGAACTTTAGTTAAAGTAATTCAGGCAAGATTTGGCGATGTAGTTAATTTGTCCAGGGTAGTTATAGGGACTGCGGGTATGGCCAGCGAACAGGCAGTTGGTTTGGGCAAGCCTGTGGTAGCCTTTCCGGGAAAAGGGCCGCAGATTACAAAAAAATTTTTGCGTATTCAGAGAAAACTTTTAGGAGGCGCTGTTTTTATGACCAGAAATGAGGCAAAGGCGGTTGCCGATAAGGTTATTGAGCTACTTGATGATTCTCGGCAGCTGGCTAAAGTAGCAAAAATTGGCAAAGAGAGGATGGGAGAGTGCGGTGCAGCAGGAAGGATAGCAAAGATTATAGGAAAAGAGCTATCCAGATTCAATGGGTGATAAATTATGTATCCTTTTGATGATATTAGGATAATTGAAAAAGGTATATCATATATTTTCTATGCTCAGCAAAAATTTTAGAATCAACTACCCCCGGTTCCTCGAAGCCTCTGTTAATCATTTTACGAGCAATTCTCCCCAGAAAAAAATTACCCAAGGTGTAAAAAAAAGGAGCATGTACCTTTATTGAAAAAGCTATTATTTTTAAAGTAGGCATTAAATAATCCCTGTAAAACTCTTTTCGAAAATCCAGAGTGCGAGAAACCCGGGAGGTAATATCTTCAGATTTTAATGTTTTAAATCCTGCATCTTCTGCTTTCTTTAGGTACTTTATTAGAGGATGACCGGAGAGGGGTAGATCCAGATACTGTTCATCCACTTCAAAATAATCGGCTACCAGAAGATAACCTTCTGGAGTAACAATATCTCTGCATTTTTTTAAACCTTTCTCAATATCTATATACTGACAACTTTCAGCCATTAATATTAAGTCAAATTTTTCCTGAGATTCAAATTCCTCAAAAGTGGTAAGATGAAAAGGGACCTCAACCTGGACATTTTCCTTGAATACCTTGCACTGATAAAAATCTGGAGAAAGAGCCGCCACCCTGTATCCTTTCTCTAACAATTTTAAAGAAGTTCCTCCTACCCCACATCCTACATCCAAGACCGTTCTAACTTCATGCGGAATAAATGAAATTAAGTGGTCAGCATATCTTTCCTGTGCAAAACGCATATTCTTCATTGTGAGCTCTTCTCCCTCTTTCCAGTAACCATAATGCAGATGTTTCGTTCCACTTATGCTGAGATAGTATTTCAAAAGCACATCTACTTTTTCTTTTTTCATGGGAAGTTCCTGGGACAAATAAAAGATAATAAAGCAAGAAGCTCTACTTTCCCTCCATAAGCTCTTTTATTTTCATCAAATTGATAATATGTGCCCTTTCTCTTTCTTCAAGCTTCATGGTTATATATTTAACTATCTCTTTAATCTGAGGTATGAGAATATGCTCAAGTGCGTTGACTCTTCTTCTGGTGCGCTCAATTTCTGTGGCTAATCTTTTCATCTCTTCCTCTTTCTGGGCAAGCTCTAAAAGGTCTGATAAAACCTCATGAAAAGACCTTATTCCTTCATCAAGTTTCCAGTTGCTGGAATAAAATCCGTAACACAGGGGGTCACCCTCAACACTCACTTCAAACTGAGGAGCACCAAGAGTGGTATATCTTGCAATTTCAATGCTACATCTAATTTGGGGCCAGAGGATGCATTCTTCAATTTCTCTTCCCCAGTTTATCATTTTAGCCATCTGAAAATCACGGTAGGCTACAACTAATTTATCTCTTACCTTTTTTCTTAACTGTCTTACTTGTTTCACGAGAGGCAAAAATCTCTGGATAAGCTCATCCCTTTTATCTTCCAGAAGGTCATGCGCTCTTTGTGCCGTCTCAAACCTTTTCCTCTGTTTTAAAAGCTCCATGCGTGTTGGATTGAACTGAAGTGCCCGTGGCATTCATACTTCTCCTTATCTTATTTCCCTGCTGCAGAAAAAGCTTTTTCTTTTTCCTTCCAAGTGCCGTATTTTGAAAAAAACTCCTCTCTCACACGCTTTAGCTCTGACTTTGGCATGAGACTTAAAAGCTTCCAGCCAATATCAAGTGTTTCCTCTACGGACCTATCCTCTAATTCTCCCTGCTTGACAAATTTTCTCTCAAATTCATCGGCGAACTTCAGATATCTTCTATCCATGTCAGATAAAGTTGCCTCTCCCATAACCAGGGCAAGCTCCCGAACTTCCATTCCTCTTGCATAAGTTGCATAAAGCTGGTTTGATAACTCACGATGGTCTTCTCTGGTCTTTTCCTTTCCCACAGCCTCATCCATCAGACGCGAGAGCGAAGGCAGGACATTGATGGGAGGATAAATTCCTTTTTGGTGCAAATCTCGCTGAATGATTATCTGACCCTCAGTTATATATCCAGTTAAATCAGGAATAGGATGAGTTTTATCATCATCAGGCATGGTTAGTATGGGAATTAAGGTTATAGAACCTTTTTTTTCTTTTAATCTTCCAGCTCGCTCATAAATTGTTGCCAGGTCCGTATAAAGATAACCCGGATATCCTCTTCTTCCTGGAACCTCTCTTCGGGCAGCAGATAACTCTCGTAGAGCCTCAGCATAATTGGTCATATCAATTAAAATAACAAGGATGTGCATATCTCTTTCAAATGCAAGATATTCAGCGCAGGTAAGTGCCATTCTGGGTGTAGCTATTCTTTCTATCACTGGGTCATCTGCTAAATTTAAGAAAAGCACTGCTCTTTCTATTGCTCCAGATTTTTCAAAATTTTGCACAAAAAAATTTGCTTCTTCAAAACTTATGCCCATGGCGGCAAAAACAACGGCAAACTCCTCTTTTTTCCCTAAAACTTTAGCCTGTCTTGCAATTTGTGCGGCAACCTGTGCATGGGGGAGTCCTGCTCCCGAGAATACAGGAAGTTTTTGTCCTCTTGATAGGGTATTAAGCCCATCAATAGCAGATATTCCTGTCTGGATAAACTCCTCCGGATAAGCTCTTGCTTCGGGGTTTATAGGCATTCCCCCGATATCAAGTCTTTTTTCAGGGATAATTTGTGCTCCACCATCCCTTGGTCTTCCCCACCCATCAAATATTCTTCCCACTATATCCTCAGATACTCCTAACTGAATTCCTTTTGCCAGGAATTTAACTTTGGTTTCTTCTACGCCCAGTTCTGTCGGTCGTTCAAAAAGTTGAATAAGAGCTGTATCAGAGGTTACCTCCAGCACTCTACCTCTTCTTTTTTGACCGTCGGGAAGCTCTATCTCCACAAGTTCCTCAAAGGCAACACCCTCTACATTTTCAACCAACATCAGGGGTCCGGTTAACTCTCTTATTTTTGTATATTCTTTCCCCATTATTTTATCCTGCTCTTTATTTTTAAACTTTTACCTGTTTTTCTTCTACTATCTTTTTTACCTCATCCTTTAATCTCTGGTGCAAATTTTTTATTTTTTCCTCCGCTTCGTCTGTGGCAATGTACTTAGCCCGGGCAATTTCTTCTCTGAGAGGAAGATTTATAAGTTTTTCAAGCTGTGCATCTTTTTTTAGCGCATTCATACACAAATCATAGTATTCAAGCACCATTTTTAGCATAAGGTACTGTTTATTTAAAGGAGAGTAAGTATCAACTTCATGAAAAGCGAACTGTTGCAAAAAGTCTTCTCTGATAGAGCGCGCTGTTTCCATAGCTATTCTGTCCTCGGATGATAAAACGTCTATTCCCACCAGCCTCACCGTTTCCTGCAGCTCGTCTTCTTTTTGTAATAGTGCCATCGCTTTTTCCCGAAGCTCTATCCAGTCTGGTGCTACCTTTTTAGTGAAGTATGTTTTTAAGTCATCAAGGTAAAGTGAATAGCTTCGCAGCCAGTGAATAGCAGGGAAATGTCGCTGGTAGGCAAGTTCTGCTATAAGTGCCCAGAATACCCTTACTATGCGCAACGTTGCCTGGGTTACCGGCTCTGACAGGTCACCTCCGGGGGGTGAAACTGCCCCAATGGCAGATAGCGAAGCAATCCTTTTTTCTTTACCCAGAGTTATTACTCTACCTGCCCGTTCGTAAAACTCTGCTAATCTTGAAGGAAGGTATGCAGGATACCCCTCTTCACCCGGCATCTCCTCCAATCTTCCTGACATTTCACGCAGTGCCTCTGCCCAGCGAGAGGTGGAATCAGCCATAAGAGCCACGTCATAGCCCATATCCCGGTAGTATTCAGCCAGCGTTATCCCCGTATAAATGGATGCTTCTCGTGCAGCAACGGGCATATTGGAGGTATTGGCAATCAAAATAGTTCTTTGCATTAAGGGTTTGCCGCTTTTGGGGTCTTTTAATTGGGGAAACTCCCTGAGAACATCAGTCATTTCGTTTCCTCTCTCACCACACCCCACAAAGACGATAACCTGAGCATCAGCCCACTTTGATAACTGGTGCTGGACCACGGTTTTTCCGCTCCCGAAGGGCCCTGGAATACAGGCAGTTCCTCCTTTAGCGATAGGGAAGAAAGTGTCTATAACCCTTTGACCGGTAACCAGCGGCTCTTTTGCTTCAATTTGCTCCTTGTAAGGTCTCATTTTTCTTACTGGCCAGTGCTGGAGCATAGTGATTTTTTTCTTCTCCCCCTTAGGGGTTTCAATTACCGCAACCACATCCTCCACTTTTGCTTTACCGGAGTGGATTTCTTTTATTTTTCCCTGGATACCCACAGGCACCATTACTTTATGTTCAATAATTTCTGTTTCCTGGACCGTGCCCAGGATATCTCCTGCTACAACCTCATCTCCCTTTTTTAAGACGGGTCTAAAATCCCACTCTTTTTTTCTATCTATTGCTTGTGCCTCTATACCTCTTGCAATTAAATCGCCTTCTTTAGCCCGTATAATATCAAGCGGGCGTTGGATTCCATCGTAAATATTACCTAAAAGCCCTGGAGCAAGTTCTACCGATAGGGGTCTGTATGAAGATTCAACCGGTTCACCCGGTTTTAAGCCTGCCGTTTCTTCGTACACTTGAACTGAGGATAAATCACCTCTTATCTCCAGGATTTCTCCAATTAGTCTCTCGTTACCCACTCTTACCACATCGAACATCCTTGCTCCGGGAATTCCCTTAGCAACAACTAAAGGGCCAGAGATCTTTACTATTTGTCCCCTTTCCATGGATAGCTCCTTTTATCAAGCTGTCAGTTCATACTTTACAATAATCGGTTTTTTTTCGCCTCTTACCACTTCTTCATCCACAATACATTCTTTTATATTTGCCCGGGAAGGTAGATCGTACATTACCTCAAGCATAATCTCCTCAACCACAGCCCTTAAACCCCGTGCCCCCACCTCTCTTTCAAAGCTAAGTTCGCTTATCTCTGTAAGTGCCTCTTCGGTAAAGATTAGCTTAACTCCTTCCATGTGAAATAATTTTTGATATTGTCTAACTACCGCATTCTTAGGTTCCACCAGAATTCTTTTTAACTGTTCTTTGGTCAGGGGGTCAAGCACTGCTGTTATCGGAACTCTACCCACAAATTCCGGGATAAAACCGTATTCGATTAAATCATCCGGGAAAAGCTTCAAGAGAATGTTTTTTTGTTCAGTTTCGCTGGAAGAGGAAAAACCCACTGCTTTTTTTCCCAATCTATCTTTTACTATTTCTTCCAGTCCAGGGAAAGCTCCTCCACAGATAAAAAGAATGTTAGAGGTATCAAGTTGAATAAACTGTTGGTGGGGATGTTTTCTTCCTCCCTGGGGAGGAATGTTGGCGATAGTGCCTTCCAGTATTTTTAAAAGGGCTTGTTGAACCCCTTCTCCGGAAACATCTCTGGTAATTGAGGGGTTTGCCCCGCTTTTCTTGGCAATTTTATCAATTTCATCTATGTAAACAATTCCCTTGGAGGCAAGCGGTATGTTAAAGTCGGTTTTTTGCAAAAGCCGCAGAAGAATAGTTTCTACATCCTCACCCACATAACCAGCCTCGGTTACATTGGTAGCAGAGGCAATTACTAAAGGTAGGTTTAGTATTCTTGCCAGGCTGCGGGCAAGTAAAGTCTTACCTGAGCCGGTTGGGCCAATGAGAAGAATATTACTTTTTTCAAGCTCAACTTCTTTTTCCTCATCTATATTTGACAAAAGTCGTTTATAGTGGTTGTATACAGCTACCGAGAGTATTTTTTTTGCCTTTTCCTGACCAATTACCCACTCGTCAAGGTTCTCTTTCATGTGCCTGGGCCTGGGCAAATTTTTCATACTTAATCCCTTTAAGAAAGAATCATCCTCTCTATCTTTATCGTTAAGAATTTGGTTACAGTATGTAACACAGCTGTTGCATATATAAGCACCTGCTCCCGAGATTAATTTTTCTACTTCCAGCTGATTTTTGCCACAAAAAGAACAGTGTGGCACGGAGTTATCGTTTTTCATTTTTGATGCTCTTTTTGTATTATATTTATTTTTTATTTTCTGTTTTCAATTACCTCATCTATTATACCATACTCTTTAGCCTCTTCGGCACTCATGTAAAAGTCCCTATCTGTATCTTTCTCAATTTTTTCTTTAGGTTGGCCGGTATGTTTCACCAGGATATCGTTTATTCTATCTTTTATCTTTAAGATTTGCCTTGCCTGAATTCCAATGTCTGTAGCCTGTCCTCTTATACCACCCATTGGTTGATGAATGAGGATATTTGCATTGGGAAGAGAAAACCTTTTTCCCCTGGCGCCTGCAGCAAGCAAAAGTGCGGCTGCTGAGGCCGCCTGCCCCATACAGATGGTAGAAACATCAGGCTTCACATACTGCATAGTATCATATATGGCAAGTCCTGCGGTTACAAGTCCTCCGGGTGAGTTTACGTAAAGATGGATATCTTTTTGGGGGTCCTGGACTTCAAGAAAAAGTATCTGTGCTATAACTGTATTAGCAACCGCATCATCAATCACAGAACCAATAAATATTATCCTGTCTTTGAGAAGACGGGAATATATATCATAGGCTCGCTCTCCCCGAGCCGTTCTTTCAACCACTATAGGGATTAGCGCCATTGTATATCTCCTTACTTTTTACTCATGATTTTTTTAGATTATTTCAAAGAGGAAAGAATTCCCTCAGAAATTTGTGCCTGGCTGTAGAGAAATTCAATGACTTTTTCATTTCTCATTCTTTCTATTAGATTAAGCATACTTCCCTCTTTAATTAGGTTCTCTTTTAATTCTTTCACCCTGCGCTGCTTTTCCTCACCCTCTGTAGTTTTATCCTGTCTTTGGACTAAAAGATGTAGCCTTTCCTCCACTTCTTTTTCTGTAACCTCTATTTTTTCTTCATGGGCAATTTTATCAAGAACAAATAATGTTTTTAGCTCTAACTCCGCTTGAGTTCTAAATCGTTTGTTTAACTCATCCTCGGTTAATTTTTGCTGCTCAAGAACGGTATTCTTGCTCATTTTTCTTTTTTGTAGCTCCTCTTCCAGCTCTCTATGTTTCTCCTGCAATCCTTTTTCAACTAATGTGGGAGGCACATCAACTCTGGAATTTTTTACAATTTTTTCTAGTATTTCCATTTTAACTCTTTCTTCTTCTTTTCGCTCCTTGAAGCTGGTAATGTCTTCTTTTATACGATTTTTGAGCAATTCAATGGTGTCAAAATTGAATCTTTTAGCAAACTCATCATTGAGCTCGGGCAGTCTCTCTTTTCTTATGTCTTTTACCTTCACCTGAAGATTTATTTTTTCTCCTGCTAACTCTTTTTGTGGATGTTCGGGAGGCAGCATAGTTTCTATAGGTTTTTCATCACCCACCTTTGCTCCCAGAAGTTCTCTATGGAAAGAAGGGGGGAGTTGTTCAGAGCCTAACTTGTACCATATGTCTTCTTTGTTTTTCCTAAGGGACAGTATTCCTTCTTTTCCTGCAGATACTGGAGCTATCTCAAGGCGTAACCAGTCTCCTTCCTGTGTTGGGCGATTTTCCAGAAGTGGTGGGTATTCGGCATAATTTCTCTGGAGATTATTAAGTGCCTGGTTAACCTCTTCCTCTTCCACTTTTATTTTTTTTCTTTTTGTTTTCACCCCTTTATAGCTTCCTGCATCAACATCAGGCTTGGTGACTATCTTCAGTTTTACAACCGCCGCTTCGTTCTCGGAAAACTTTACCAGTTCCATATGTGGAGTAGTAAGAGGATTTATCTTTTCTTTTTCCTGGATTTTATTGTAAACGAGTGGATAAAGCTGTTTGGCAGCTTCCTCCTTAATTCGCTTCTTTCCGTACTTTTTTTCAAAGATTTTTCTGGGCGCTTTCCCCTTTCTAAATCCGGGGACCTGCGCCTCTCTTGCAACCTTCTTGAAAGCCTTAGCGAACAAATCATTTACTGTTTCTTTGGGTATCTCTATCTCAAAGGTTAGCTCGGAATTTTCTTTTTTATCTAATTTTATTTGCATTTTTCCCCCATAAAATGGTGCGAGAGGCGGGACTCGAACCCGCATGAGATTAAACTCACTAGATCCTAAGTCTAGCGCGTCTGCCTATTCCGCCACCCTCGCACTTATTTATATTGCTTGAAGTAACAATTATACAAAAAATTGCTATTATGGCAAGAAATTGCCATCAATGTGCCCTGGAAAATGCTTTACTCATTTTGAATTTTATGGTAGGTAGGTCAAAAAATTAATTTTGGGAAACGATGCGTAACTGGAGCGGGAAACGGGGCTCGAACCCGCGACCCTCACCTTGGCAAGGTGATGCTCTACCACTGAGCTATTCCCGCCTCTCTTTCGTCGGCTAACAACGCTAATACTATACTTATTCTCTCATAAAAGTCAACTGTACTACTACTCCAGTTTCCTGAAAAATTTAACTGCTGCCCTTTGCCTTGGTGTTTTCCAGTTAAACATTCAATTTATCTTCTATTGACTTTAGAATGTCTTCAAAGTTTGCTTCCGAAAATTCCTCAATTGTTGGCGTGTGTTTATGATGAGGCAAAGTTTTCATATTTTTATGGTGAGGAGCATTATCCCATCTAATTCTTAGATTGCCGTTTTTATCTTGCC
>JACUUP010000267.1 GCA_014859225.1 Candidatus Aerophobota bacterium | reverse complement strand
AGAAATTGTAGCGCTTGAAAAGGTAAATGAAGAGCAAAGAAGAACCATTGACCAGATAACCGATAACTACTTTAAAGTAACAGGTGAGCTGAATGCACAGATTGAGGGACTGGAGAGAGAAATTGTCAGACTTGAAGGGGTGAATGAGGATCTGCAGTCTAAGCTTGTCAAAGACGGCGAAACTATCCAAAAATATTATAAAATGGTAGGGGAGCTGGAGAGAGAAATAGATGAATTGCGAGCCGCCAGTTTCCGACAGCAAAGAACAATTGAAGAGCTTGAGGGTGTAGTTACTCCTCTTAGAATTGCTGGAGAAGAGCTCCAGATGGAGAATAAAAAGCTTGCAACTCAACGAGACACTCTAAAATGGTTAGCCGGTTTATTGCTTGTGGCAGGCTTTTTCTTTGCAGGAGGGGGGATGTAAGTAAATATCACCAAAAGAATGGTAGAAAGCAACCCGAGGGGGGTGAAAATATGTTTAAAAAAATAGTAAAGAGCTTGTTAGTTTTTATAGCAGGATTAACTCTACTTGCACCTTCTGTCTTTGCCCAGGAACCATCCCTTCCTGCTGTGGATGAGCTTATCCAGGAAATACAGGCTTTACGCTCAGAAATCTCCCTGATTCAAGATAATGCTGAGCGAGCCCGGGAGATTGCAGTTGATAGCCGCCTTGATTCTCAGAAGTTTATGGAGGAAACTCTTTACAGATTGGCATTATGGCGGGAAAGATTGGGAGAAGGTATGATGATGAGCATAGCTGCTCAGGATGCAGCTGAAAGAGCCGAGAGGCTCGCCAGAACAGCGGGAGAACAGGCAAAATTAGCACTGAGTAGAGTGGAGGAAGCGGATAAAAAAATTGATGTTCTATCTGGGAAACTTGCACAGGAGAGCGGCGCAAGAGCAGACCTTCAAAGAAATGTAATTGCCCTATCCAGAGATGTTGATGCTCTGAAAAGAGATGTTTCCCTGGCAAAAGAAATGGCAGCTACAGCAAAGGCGCAGGCTGAGGCA
>JACUUP010000092.1 GCA_014859225.1 Candidatus Aerophobota bacterium | reverse complement strand
GTTCTCCAACGGTGGCGGCTTAGTTCTACTTTTGTCCTGCTACTTTAGCCTGGTAGATTTGTCCGCCAGGGGACTTCCATAATTATAAATAAGGCCTTAGGCAAGATATTTCACCTGACAGTAATCTTTCTCCTAACTTTTTACAAAACACGTCCGTGAAGAACCTACGCGTTAGAACTCAAGAATAAGCCTACTCGCCGCTCACCTTATGGAGAACACACTCGGCGGGCAGCTAAATTTATTAGAGGAATTTTCAGAGGTTTCTTTGCCTTTGAGATGACACCAGCTATTCTTGTCTTAAGGAACGACTACGGCACAACGTCTACGTCCACCTTTTGCTCAACTACAAAAGCAACGCTGTCGCTATATGCAGCAAGGTAAAGGTGATAAAATCCCGGCTTAAGTTTTGAAGTAAACTCCTCGTCAAACAAAATGGTGAACTTGCCCTCGGGTAAAACTGGCTCAGCTTCTTCTATTTTAAGAACCTCGTCGCTTACCGGGTCCAAAAAAAGATATCTAAGACCTAAGGTGCCCGGGCCATGCACAACCACATTTAAGCTTATTTTTTCGCCGGGCGATACTGGATGTGTTTCTACCCGTTCTATTCTCATAGTCGGCGGTTCGCCAAAAAACCAGTCTCCTGGCCGATAAGGATAGGTATCATCTCTAAATGCTCGTAGCTCAGCAAACTGGGCAGGCGGGTCATAGGAAAAAAGGAAAAAAGGTCCGTTACTGATAACAAGATGTCCATACTTATCAAACCAATTAATAGCTGCCTGATATCGTTTCATAGCCAACTCAAGACTTACCAGAGAATCGTTTCCAATTTGAAAAACCTCCCCTGGTATGGAGCCTTCACTTAAAAATTGCCTGAGTGTCCTGCGCACCAGGCGTGCATCCCGGTCCATCACCAGATTCAGCCAGGGAACATTGAAACGGGCAGCAGCTGTGTCACTGTAGGCAGCCCGGCGCTGGGAGAAAACCAGATCATCCATGGCAGCAAGGATTTCCCAGGGCATACTAAGAGATGCAGGGGAGGCGTAGGATGCTATATAGCTCTCCTCAAAGTGCCAGAAATCTACGTATACTTCCAGGCGCTTATCATCCAGCAGCCGATAGCCCCGGAAAGTCTCTAAATAAGGTCTTGTAGTAACTCCCAGGGCAACTTCAATGCGGGATTTATCAGCATCATAAGCTAATTCATAGCTTTGAACTATGGAATACAAAACATCAGCCATGCTGATAGCCTCACCATGGTGCCAGGAAGACTGAAAATAACGGGAGTAATCAAATATAACTTTGCTGGTAGCCTTGGTCCCGGCTTCTACAGCATCCCATTTATTGGTATGGGCATTCCAGATAACCGCATCGGATGGCACAATCAGCTTTTCTTTAGGGCCGGCCGTTTCCACCTGGAAATCAACCCGGAAAGAGCGAGGGATACCGGTAAAGGGGTGATTCCACATAGGTGAATCATGGAGACTGCGCCATATATCAACACTGTAAACATCGCCAAACCCACCCACAGGATTCCAGGTGGTGCGTTCTGTCCATACCCACAGATGTCCTACGATAACCTCATTTCGCCCCGGAACATGAGCTTCCCTGAGTGTCCAGGGGGAACGAGGTCCAGCCACCAGGTCCCGGGTAACCCCGACCAGATTCTTCTGGGCAGGAAAACTGTTGATGGCAGTTACAAGCCAGATGCGCATCGACTCCTCCAATCCTAATTTACTCATAAGGCGGTAAATATCGCTGCGCTCTTTCAAGCTGGTAAACTCCCCCCGGAAAAGACGCTTACCCAGCTCATCCAGCTCAGGGTGCTGGTATTGCCAGAACCCTACCTCCTGCCAGCCAGGCATATTACCAAGCCAGGGTGCATTCATCTGGTTTATGGTGGCAAAATCGTAACGCTGGGGTGCAGCTCGACCCCATCCCTCAGTGTAAAGATGCCACTCAAAGGCCTTCGGGTCTGTGGAATACACGGTTAAAACTGCGGCTGCAAAGGGACGGTAAGAAATAGCCACCATAAATCCTGCTTTCTCCATTTCTGTACGCACCAGATTAGCAATTTCCCGCCGCTCATCCTCCACCCGGGCAATTAACTTCAGCCTTACAGGCTCTTTTCCATAGTGCCAGATACCATCAATTAGGGTTGCACCTGCTCTTTCCATAGCCCCGGCAATTAACTCGCGCCCTAACTCAGGGTCATAACTTATACCCGACCCGCGGTCAATGTCATATACTGTTAAAAAATCAAACTCCTGCGGACTAACATGGCTTACCATGGGCAAAGCCATACCCTGATAGATATCTCTAACTATAAACTCGCGGTCCACCAGATACTGAACTGCCTGCCTTACCTCACGTATAGAAAAGGGATTAAGTTCACCGGGTGGTGCTGGAGCAGGATTGAGAAGTAAGGACAGGGTTGTGGCAGGTGCCTCAAACAGGTTAAAGCGCACATCATGGCGCATCCTCTGGGCAGCAGCGGTTTTCAGGCTAAACATATAAATATCCATTCTGCCCGCCTCAAGGTCCCGTGGGGCCCGGTCAACATCAAAAGCTCTAAACAATACCCGCTCCGCTGCTGGCCCCGGATAATTATGGGGCGGCAAGATAGCGCCAGGTGCGTTTGAAAGTTCGCTATGAGCCGGCACAGCCGCCATCATAGTAAATATCAGAGCAATTATGACAATATTTGTGTTTCTCATTTTCAATTCTTACCTTTCAAATCGCTCAGCAAAGACTCTAATGCCTTTAGTGTGTCCCTGAGAGTTCCCATTTCCTCCATAAGGTCCCTGCGAAGCTCCTGCAGGTTGTCAAAGCCAAATTCCGTGTAAAATGAGGTTGAAGCTCTATTCCCTGATTCATCCAGCACACTCAGTGTTTGTGGGCCCTCTCCCGTAACCGGTATATAGAGGCTCGTGGTAAAGCGGCCAACATCATTAGTTCTGGCAGAGGCAATTGTGGCATCTCCTAATTGAATAAAGACATTCATGTTCGGTTGAAAGTTGAAACCCTGGACTGCAATGTTTTGCCCGCCTGCTCCTGCTGGAGGGGAAATAAAGATATCTGGAGAGCGGATAGAGCGCTGTCTGGCAAAAGCAATTTTTTGGTTCATGGGACCAAATTCACCTAAGCGGGTATCTGCCCACACCATATAGACATCTTCCTCAGTTGCCTGGATGGCAAAATAGTCGCCGATGAAAAGCCCGTATGGGAATCCCCGGTTGGGATTAGAAGGAAAATCAGTAACCCTGGTATCTCGCACCTTCAACCCTAACTCTTCAATCTCAAATCCCCAGCTTTTTCCCTTATCATATGAGCGAGTGTAGTAGATATGATATTTTGTTTGCGAAGGGTCATCCCTCATATCGCCCCACATAACATGGATGATCCCTTTAGGGTCAACATCAACAGCAGGGAAAAATTGCAGACTTTGCGAGCGGTCATCATTGAGACGCACTGGACGGCTCCAGCTTTTACCGCTGTCCAGGGAACTAATGAAGTAGATATCACCATCATCGCCCCTTCTATCTGGCGGACGGGCGGTATATACAATATACAATCCCCCTTCTGGCCCGATAGCCATCTGGGGAAAAGCTGCTCCCCAATAGCGGAAAAAAGCAGTGCGAGGGCGAAAGGGAATTTCATTAAAAAGTGAGGCAATTACCGCTCGGGAGAACGTTTTTCCCCCATCAGCAGAACGCGCCACATGAATCTCTGCCAGGCCCTTCATGCTGCCATCGTCAGTGCTGTCCAGCCAGGCAACATACAGATTACCGTCCTTGTCAACTACCGGTTGAGAGCCTTGCACTACACGGTCGGTGCCAAAGACACCAGGAATATCTACAGGCTGATCTATTTCACCGAACAGTCTTTGCACCGTGGGGCTTACCGCTACCGGGTCGCTCCAGGTGCAGCCGCCATCCTTTGAGCTCACCAGACGGATTGTGGTCTGGATTGCTCGCGGCATTAAAGCAGGTAACTCATCCACCCACTGGATGCGATAATCAACTTCAAAATCTGTATAAGTAACATAGATAACGTCTTTTTCGGGAAAATCAGGATGAGGACCAACACTCATCCAGGGCTTATCCAGGAAACTGACGCTCAGGATTCCCCGAAGTTTTCCCTCTGCATCTATACGCTGCTCTTTCATCCCTACCGTGCTGCGGGCTGTGGATACAGTTTGAGGCCAGCTGAACCCTCCATCCTCCGAACGAGCAACCACTATACTGGACACTGTATCCCGAAAATACAAAGGACCAACAGTAAACTCCTTTACTCCCATGGATATGCTGGCAAAATATACTTTGCCTTCCCTATCAAAAGCAAGTACGGGGTCGCCACCAGAAACCCGGTCATCCGGTAGGTAGGGGACCTGAAACGGACCTTCCCAGGTAATACCACCATCCATACTAACATAGGAGGATACCGTGGGAAAATTATAATCTATTAACCCTACCACGATATGGTCAGAATCATTGGGGTGCACGGCAAGATGAGGCTCGGTTTGAAAGGGAATCTGACTGAAGTCGCGCGTGATTAAAACATCTCTACTAAAAGCTGGTGCCGGATGCCTGAAGGGAACCAGAAATGCTGCAGCAGGAGCCTGCAGAGCAGGATTTCCTATAGTGGAGGAAGATGGTGCCACGAAAATTTCCTCCAGTGCCCTCCAGTCAAGTCGGGTGAGTGGATTCCAGCCAGGTCTTGCTCGTAGGCCCGGGTCTATTCCCTCAAGTATAAGCCATGACCTGCCCGAAAGAACATCCTTAACCGGCTCCATCAGATTAGCCACCTGTCCCTCTCTTGGACGCTCTGGCTTTGTGGGAATTTTCACCTCGGCATAAGATGACATTGATATTGCCAACAGGGAAAATAAAAAAAACACACCGCTTATCGCCCGGCGTCGGCCAACCATTAATCGCATATTAGCACCTCTTATTTTAAAATCTCCTGGTGGATGTCCCAGATTAATTACTCAACTAAACTCGCTATAACATCCAAACGATTAATTACAGTTAATAAAATGGCGTTTTTCAACTCTTCAAAGGCATCACGGAATTCTCGCGCTCCTCCCATATAATAGGCCATGGCTCTTTCTTCCGGAGTTTCAAATTCTTCCTCCACCCAGTCATAGAAAGTTGAAGTTCTGTCCATAACTTTATTAACAAGAGGAACAAGTTGTGTCGGATCTGACTTTGCAGCTAATTCTTTTATTCTCTCAAGGTAACTTTCAGCTTCTTTTCGCACCGGAGGAATTTGTTTGCGAAGTTCAGCCAGTAGACGACGGTCAACCTCAAGTTGAGGCACCAGCTTTTGAAGTTCGGCTAAGATTTGCTCTACCTGGGCTGGGTTTTTCTTCAGCGAGGATTCGTTGTCCGTATTCTTCGCTGGATTTTGCAGCGGCTCCAGTTCATTTAGAAGCTCTTCCATACTACCCTGCTGCTTTTGTTCATCTCCCGGAATAAGGACAGTTTCTGTCTGTATTGGAGCAGCTAATGCTGAGGGGGATACGAGGTAAATCCTCCCACCCGCCGCCATCACTCCAACAAATACCACCATAACTAATAATTTACTGAAGATTTGCCTTCCTCTAAGCATAATTTTTACCCCCTGCTAAATATTCACTACTCTAAAAGATTGCTTCAGGATTCCACTCCTCAGAGTCAACGTGGTTCACTGA
>JACUUP010000006.1 GCA_014859225.1 Candidatus Aerophobota bacterium | reverse complement strand
ATTCAGGGTCAATATCCTCATTATACAGCATATATATGACATTAGCCCTGTATTCTTTAAGATGGCAGGCAAAAGCTGCAAGAGAGCCGGGTCTGTTGGTTAATCTAACCTTTATTTCCAGAACACTTTCAGGAGTGATTATTTTTATATCATCCTGTAGCCTTTCATCCTCAGAGTAAGAGTAACTTTTTTTTAAAAGTTGCAGGAGTTTTTCAAGATTTTCTCTTTCTTTAAACTGTACCTCTGATACAACTCTGTTGGGGTCTATTGACCTGTCGTAGTGAAAAAAACCTATGTTTCCTCCTGCTTCAGCTATAAGGAAGGAAAAATCAGCAAGAGAGCCAGGTTTATCCTCTAAAAGGATATCAAGTTTGACCAGATATCCTGGCTCTTGTTTGTAATTAGGTAGTTTAAGGGTTTGATAAGCCCTTATGTAGGGAGTCTTCTGCCTATCCACGGTTATTATATCCCTCCGCGGATGGAGTCCCTCTGTGAGCCCGGGAGGAGAAATCTTTATTTCTCCTCCACCCGCTTTTTTTAGCTAATACTTTCTTTAATAAAGTCAATCATACCTTTCACAGCTCCACTGAACTCTTTTGCGGTGTTTAAAAGGGCAGGGTGAAAGTTAAACTCCTCGGGTTTGTACCCTTCCTCATCGTATCCTTTTGCAAAATAATCAATCTTAAGGAGTTTTCCCATTACATCCTCTGGTGCAGGCTCATCAATCTGGTTGGAGAACTCAATGTGGTCACCTTCCAGAAGAAGCGGTGCAATGAACTTGGGAGGACAGGTATAAACTATATCAGCACCGGCAAGCTTCTCAAGATGCCAGCAGCGTTTTTCTCCATTGATAATGGGACTTATCCTCATAGAACAGAGAAGCATTTTGGAGGGATGATTTTGCTCTTTAAGTATCCTGTATGCTTTTTTCATTATGGCAAGCTCTGCCCATCTTATATCTTCTTCGGAAAGCTGAATTCCTTTTTGTTTTGCTTCTTTTTCTAAATCATCTGAAGCGGTAAATCTCGAACTCATGAAGGTTATTACCGACCTCCAGGTTGAAATATCAACCCCATTCTGATTTGCTATCTGCAATCCCTCTTTGACCGCCCCGGCACAAGCAACAAACTGAGGAATCATAAAAGCTAAAGTGTTGTTGGTGGGCACCCCCCTTGAAGTCAGCTCCTTTATTACCTCATATCCCTCTTTTGTCCCTGGAACCTTAATCATAACATTGGGAGATAAAGAGGCAAGCTCCTCTGCCTGTTTTAACATCAAATCAAAATCTTCTCTATCTCTTGGGTCAAGTTGGGCAGATATATAGCCATATT
Source organism: Candidatus Aerophobota bacterium (assembly GCA_014859225.1). Taxonomy (GTDB): domain Bacteria; phylum Aerophobota; class Aerophobia; order Aerophobales; family B3-G15; genus Kmv34. The sequence continues at coordinate 29,588 of JACUUP010000006.1, read as the reverse complement.
GATACCCCGATTTTTTAAATACAGGAAGAAAAAGCTCTGCTCCCTTGCAAATTATCTCCTTGTACAGCTGCCAGAAAAGATCCCCGTCTTTTTTACCGGGACAGATGCGATGTACTCTTTTTACAAAACTCTGCCAGTAATCTTTCCGGTAGCTTAAAACAGTTAAGGATAAAGGTGGGTTGGTGGTTACCCCTCTGAAAAAAGAATCCTCCGGTTTTTCTGGATTATAAAGGTGAAGCAACCTCTTCTCTATATTCTCCTTTTTTTCCCCATCCTTAACCGAGTCAATAAATTCTTTTGCCCAGGCCTGGTATATAAGTGGAGATGAGTCCCACCATATCTCGGCCTCGGGGTTAACCTGTTGAAGTTTTTCAAATATGCTCACATCCTTAACTTCCGGCATTGGATTACCTCCTTCACCCCCTTATCTTTTTAAATTTTTAAGTAGCCACGCCATATTTTCTGCAAAATCCTCTATTGTTCTTATGCCTTCCTCATCGCCTGTAACATCCCCTTTATCCCTGCCAAATGCGATGTTCCAGTAACAGGCAGAGCCTACAATTATCATTCCCAAAACTGAGAAAAACTGAAAAAGCTGCATGAGGGTGAAGTTATGCCCTGCTCTTCTTGCTACGACCACCGCTCCTGCCAGCTTTCGGGCAAAAGGTTTTTCCATTCCTCTTGCTATATATCCTGCTCTGTCCATAAAAGCTTTCATTTGAGCAGTTGCAGAACCCATGTAAACAGGTGTGCCCAGAATAACCCCATCTGCTTCAAGCATTTTCTCCAGTATTCCGGCAAGATCATCCTGAATGTGGCATTTTCCTGTATTTTTTCTGCAGTATCTGCAAGCATCACAGGGCTCAATTTTTTTATCTGCAAGGCTAATAAGCTCTGTTTCTGTTCCGCTATTTTTAAGAACATCCAACGCCTTTCTAATGAGAATCTCCGTATTCCCTCCTCTGCGAGGACTCCCACTTATAGCGAGCACCTTCATCTTATTCAACTCCTTTTTCATTTCCATAAAATATCTTAAATGCTGCAAATTTTAGCTGCCCGGCACCGAAACTTCATGCAATCTCGTGAGGTTATCAAAACACTCAGTTAAAGGACCATCAAGAATCTTATTTCTTACCACAGCTACCTTCTCATAAAATTTTCTTGCATTCTCCCTGGGCTTAAATGATTCCTTGAATCTCACCCATTCTTTTGCAGTCTGTTTCAAATCTTTAACATCCCCAACTGCATAGGCAACAAGCAGGGCATTTCCTAAAATGGCACCTTCACCCCTCTCGGGCAAAACATACTCCAGATTAAGCATATCCGCTTTAATCTGGTTAAAAAGCTGAGAGTAGGTACCACCCCCACTTCCTATAACTTTGTTTAAGGAAACTCCTTTTTCTTTTAAAAACTGTGTCCAGATTTTATACTCAAAGGCAATGGACTCCATTATCGATCTCCACAAATGACCTGCCTTAGTAGAGCCCCTCAGTCCCAACCAGGTTCCGCTTGCCTGAGGCTGAAGAGGAGTTCCTCTTCCCTGCAAGAAAGGGAAAAAGAATGTAAAATCAGATCCGGGTACAACCTTTTCAGCCATTTCATTTAACTCATCATAGGCACTACTCTCCCCTGGTCTCATATAAATCTCATCCCTGAACCAGCGAAGGCTGAATCCTCCGGCTGGGATAAATCCCCAGAATGCATAAAGATCATCAAGAGTGGGCATGGCGGTAATAAGCATTTTTGTTCCGGTTATCTCAGGATTAAGGTCATCCACCGTGATCACGAAAATGGAAGCAGTACCGGCAACATCAAAACACATCCCTGACCCGGTAAGACCTGAACCTAAACAGGACTGCCATATATCACCTGAGCCTGCCACAAGAGGTACACCCGGTTTTAGTCCCAGTTTTTTGGCCTCCTCGGATGAGAGCTCTCCCACAATATCCCAGGGCTTAACTGCCCGGGGAAGCCACTCAAAGGGAAGACCCAGAGCTTGAATCTGTCTCTCTGACCAGATGCGCTTTCTGGCATCAAAACCAATCACCCATCCGGACATATGACCCCAGTCAATATAAGCATCCTTTGCTTTAAAATTTCCCAATCTTCCAATAACATAAGGAGCGGCAGCTACTACCTTTTTTGTCTTTTTTATAACCTCAGGCCGGTGCTTTTGAACCCACTTGAGAACAACAGGTGGCTGGTAGGAAGCAGGCTCGGAATTGCCGGCCTCAGCTACCCAGGGAGAATTAGGATACCTTTGAAGCTCCTCTGCCTCCTTGGTTGCCCTTCCATCAAGAAAACAAATATAGGGTCCAACCGGCTTCCAATTATCATCAAGCGGGGCCTGACCGCAGATAATACCACTACAGCTTATCCCGGCAACCTTTTGAGGATCAACCTTTCCCTTGCTAAGGCACTCACAAATTCCTTCGGTTACTACCTGATAGAACTGCTCTGCATCCATTTCCACCCAGCCAGGCCTGGGGTAATGCATCTTGTGTTCTCTGAATGCCTGAACAACAGTTTCTCCCTCGCTGGTAAAAATTCCCACTTTTGTTCCCAGTGTTCCACAATCAAAACCAATATAGTATTTCACTGCCATATTAACCCCCTTGCAAAATTAATCGTTTTGCCAGATAGCACCTCAACTTGCACCCCGCCCTTCTTCCCTCCTCAAGGAGAAAAAAAGAAGAATCAGTATCTACCTTCTTCAAAAAGAAGGGGGGGAAATACATCCCTCCCGCCTCACCGGGAGAAATAGAAACGATCAGTACCCCTGCCGAGAGAGAATAAGGAAAAAATCAATTCTATCCCCACCTCTGATCTTATCCTTCGGGGACCTGAAAAAGAGGCACCCCCATCCTTGTTTGTTTAAAATCTCCCTGAGGGGTGTGAAGTATTAATTCAAGGATGCCGTAATCTTTCAAGATGATAACCTTCTTCTCTTTGTCTTCATCCTCTCTTTTTATGTCTATTTTTTCCCAGGGAATTATGCCCTTATTATTACCCAGAGCAGCATCTGTGTCCCAGAAAAGCTCTATCGGCCCTTCAAATACTTTTCTCCCCTTCTCGCTCCTCACTCTACCTACATCCAGAAAAAGTGTCCCCTCAAGACGCAGGGGGAGGCAGGGATAGCGTTTTATTATCTCCCACTCGCTATCCAGAAACACAATCTCCAGCTCTATTCCCTCATCTATAGTACTGGTAAAAACTTCTATACCTTCCAGCCCGGGAATTTCTCTTCCCTCTATGGAGATATCCACAACGTTGGTTCCTTCTTTTAATATAACATCTTTTTTAAACTGATAGTAATTTGGAGCAATTGCTACCAGAGTGTACGAACCAGGCTTTATTTCATCCAGATAGTAAGTTTCACTCACATATCGACTGGTCGTTTTTCCACCCACCGTAATTTGCACTCCCCATACCCATCCCTGTGATAATTTATCCACCACTCTACCTTCCACAGTTGCATACTGCACACCCGATGGACCGAAATACCCAGAAAGCACCACCAGGAAAATAACTGCAACCACTGGTAGTGCCATATATAAGATAACTTTTCTCATTACATTCCCTCTAACAACAGAGCAGCGGTATGGAGTTTGAACTTTTTTTATTTTACATTTTTAAGCAAGGGGGCACTTTATCTTTCCCTTAGATATGTTTTTGGAAATTCAGCACCAACTGTATAGTGGAGTCGACCCACATCCACCATCTGGTAGATATTTATTTTAAAATCAGGATTGGTACTGATTTGAAAATAGGCATCTCGAGGTGTCATCCCATATTCTTCCACCAGCCACCTCATCAGATTCACTATAGCTTTATACACAGCGCCCTCAAGTGGTTTATCGGTGTATAGCTGAATGATGGACTCTTTTTTTTCCAGACGAGGGTAGGAAATCTTTTTATTTTTTATTACCCTGCAGCTCAGTACCACTTCGGCTTTGGTTTCATTGGCCATTCCACTCCACTCTCCATCTCCTTGGGAAGCATGAACGTCACCTAAAAATAACAAAGCACCCTCGTGGAAGCAGGGAAGATATAATTTTGTTCCCTCCTTTATGTCCCGGCAGTCCCAGTTTCCTCCCCATACCCCCTGCCCTACGAGAGAAGATTCAGATTCAAAATCAGGAGTAACACCAATTGTACCAATAAATGGCCTCAGGCCCCAAGTAATATTATCCTTATAAATTGCTTTTCCGTCCCTCCTCGTCCCACTTGGCCCGGGAACGTGCTTTATTATATGGGTATAAGCCTCAGCTAACTCTGGCCAGGGGCTAAAATTGGCCAGAGGTCCGTATCCCGGAATCGTACATATATGACCGTGCTCTGCAGGTTCTATCTTTTCTATCTCCACTGTTAACAGGTCCCCCCTTTCTGCTCCCTCAACATAAATAGGACCGCTGAGAGGGTTATGTTTCCAGGGAACATAATCGGTAGAGGGTCGAAGATTTTCCGGTGTGGGCAGGTCCTCTTCAGACCTCACAAGACCACCAAGATTATCTTCAGTTTCCACCAGAAATGATTCCCCCTGCGCAACCCTCAATACAGGAGGTATATCTACGCTCAAAACGTAGTTTAGCTTCTCTTTTCTTGATACGGTTTTCATTTATCCTCTCCCGAAATTTTAAACGTCAGTAAATTTTTCCATAAAAAGTTCACCCCCATCAGGAACTAAAAATCACCAGTCAGTACCACATTGTGCAATAAAAAATCAAAGAGGGTGCTTCAGTTTTCTATTCTCAACAAGTTCCAGTTGGTGGTCATCCGGGTCTTTAAAATACACCCACACCCAGCCTTCAAACTCCCCTCCGGAGACGTTAGGCTCTGAAAAAAACTTGACACCTTTCTTACGGAGCTGCTCCATGGTCTTGTTAATGTCATCCACCTGGAATGAGAGATGAAAGGTTCCTGCATCACACGACCTGAGTCCTTCTGCTCTAGTTCTTGGATTGGTGTATTCGATTAATTCCAGGGTAGCAGAGCCCACCTTCATAACAACCATCTTAGCGTGAGCGTCCTTAATACCAACTCCTTTCTCAAGGTAGTCAGGACCTGCCTCTTCCTTGAAAATCACTTTGCCACCTAACACATCGCTGTAAAAATTAAGTGCTTTTTCTATGTCACTCACAATTACACCCAGATGATGTATTCCTGTGATCATCGCTTTACTCCTTATCTTGTTATTTGTTTTTAGAACAGGGTTTTCCCTGTCTCACCATCAAATATGTGAATTCTGTCCATATCAAGATTGTTAAAGACATTGTCTCCTATGCTCGCCTCAAAATCCATGGAGGCAAGTACTTTCACCCTGTCCTTTCCAATCAGTAAATGGACAATCATCTCTGTTCCAAGAGGCTCCAGGATAAATACCTTACATTTTATGTCAGCGGGCCCTTGTTTCTGGTGGCCCACAGTGGAGAACTGCGGTCTAAACCCGAGTTTTACCGGATACGAGCCGGTAAAAGCAGGCAGCTTCTCCTTCAAAGTAGCCTTGATTTTATCAGTGAGTAGCAGTTCAAAAGCGGGGTGTTTCAGCTTCCATTTTTCACCTTCCGGGATTAACTCACACTGGAGAAAATTTATGGGGGGGCTCCCGATAAACCCTGCGACAAACTCGTTCGCCGGCTGGTTAAATAACTTTGCCGGGGTGTCAAGCTGCTGCAGTACACCTAAATTCAGTACCGCTACCCTGTCAGCCATAGTTATAGCCTCCAGCTGATCATGGGTCACATAAATGAATGTCTCCTGCAGGTCCTTTTGAAGATGTTTAATTTCTGCCCTCATGTACTCACGCAGTTTGGCGTCCAGATGTGATATAGGCTCATCCATGAGGAACACCTTCGGCTCTCTCACCAGGGCTCTTCCTATACCTACCCTCTGTCGTTGACCTCCACTTAATTCTCCCGGGCGTCGGTCAAGAAGTTCCTCAATCTGGAGCAGTTGGGCTGCATGCATCACTTTTTCTTTGACCTTGCTGGTCGGCTCTCTTCTTATACGAAGCGGGTAAGCTATGTTTTCAAATACGGTTTTATGAGGATAAAGAGCGTAGGTCTCAAATACCATGGCGATGTTTCTTTTTGAAGGGTCCACATCGTTCACACGAATACCCTCAATGTAGATATCTCCTGAGGATATCTCTTCAAGACCCGCTATCATTCTGAGAGTAGAGGTCTTACCGCATCCGGAAGGGCCCAGAAATGAAAGGAACTCCTTGTCTTTACAGGAAAGGCTTAAACCTCTTATTGCCTCTACTTTTCCGTACGTTTTCCACACATTGTTGAGGACTACTTCAGCCATAATTTCCCCCTTTTATTATAAAATAAAAAGTTTTATTTTAACTTTCTTCTTCTCTGCACAAAACTTACAAGACCTATCACCAGAGGAAAAAGGGCGAAAGGATAAAGATATCTGGATGTTTCCTTACTCACCACCCGGATCTCCCTTTTTGCTTGTTTGAAAAAATCATAGGTGTTTTCTTTATTCAAGTTAATCTGGCGATTTCTACCCATCACATCAGGGGTAAACTCCAGTTTATGTCCTCCAAAAGTGGGGCCTGCGCCTGAAGGAACATTATCTTTACTGTGTTCTATAATCTCAAATGTATACTTTTCGCCTTCAACCTCTCTTACATAATAGGCAACATTCTGTGATTCTTTTACCACCTTCTTCCCATTCAAAAAGACTAAAACTCCATCTTTTATATTCCCGGATTGAATCCATTTCCACCTCTTCTTTCTCCCAAAATTCTGAGGGTCTGCCAGTTTATTATAATAAAACTCATTGTATTCATTCTGATAAAATGGCTTAAAGTAAAGGCTGTGGTTTTTCTTTACATATTCTAAATCCACATAAATTATGCTGGCAGGGTCCTGGCACAGTTCCGGCTGCGCCCATCTGGTGTCCAGCACTATCTCATATCCCACCATCTCGGTCTTTCTCGGACTGAAAAGAACCAGTCTCTTCTCGCTATCCTGGACTATACTTCCCTCCTTGGTCCTTATTCGTATATTGTAGGTTCCGGCAGGTAAATTTATGATATAATCTTTCCACAGCTCGGTCACGTAAGCTTCCGGAGCTTGGGGAAGTTCTGGCTTATCTGTTCTCTTTTTTACTAATTCCTCTATCTCTGCCCCCGTGGGCTCCTCTCCAGTCTCTCTCCATTTTTGGCCTAACCTTTCCATCTCCTGTTGGAGTTCGGCTTGCTGCCTGGTGTATTCCTGCATCTGTTCTTTCCATTTATCTACCCGGTAGTAGAAATAATCCACCGCCTTCTCAAACTCTTCCCGCATCAGCTTTGCTTTTTCACCGCTATAAAGCCGCGATACGCCCCCGGTATATCCTTCCAGGTAAAAGATACAGTTATCCGTTTTTTCCAAGGAATCAATAACCTTTCCCTCCTTTAAAATTTCCAGTGTCCCTTCTGCCGGCTGGTTTAAGCCCTCCCAGTTAATTCGGTACTTACCTGTAACCGGCCAGAAATACACAAGACTCATCCAGGCAGATACAGCATTATCGTGATCTGCTATGAGATAAATAGTATCCTCAGATGGTGGAGTAAATGCATCCGGATAACCTTTTCCTCCATATCCCTTGCCGTTAAAATATCTCTGCTTGTACACAAGTTGTTCTTTCATAACAGGTTTTTGAGCCCATCCTGCAATGGAAAGATATAAAAATAATCCGAACATCACGGTGAGCAAAAAGGTGACCTTTCTCACGCTCTCACTCCTCTTTTCTCCAGAACAAATATAGAAATGCCAACCAAAACTGCGGAATAAATAATACAGTATACTATGTTCATCCCGTACAGATAAGGGTCACCTAAGGAAACAGCCTCCAATCCTCTGTCCATATAGTAGAATGGAGAGAGCCACCCTATTATATACCGGGACACAAAAGAAAAACTTTTCTCAAAATAAACCATCAGGGGGAACATAGTTTCCTCGGGAATTCCCAGTAAAACAGTGTGCAGAAGTTGAATCCCCAAGAAAAGCAAAAATATCCCTGCCAGCCATATAACAGACGTCCTTACCCTCGTGGTAAAAGATGAAATAAAAAGGCCGAAGCTAACCACACATGATATGGAAAATATGGACATTAAAATTGCCCCGACTAATGTATAGGAAAATCCCAGATTGGTTATAAAAGCTATCCCAAAAAAGTACGCCAAAAAAAAAGCTACTCCCACAACGTAGTTTAACATGCTGTTCACGTATTTACTCAAAATGTAAGAGGAGTAACTTACCGGACCGTAGAATAACACCTCCAGGGTTCCCTCATTTCTTTCCCGGGAGATGGAAACAGCAGAGATAAGAGCAAGATACACGGAAAGAATTACCATGGGTAGAAAAAAAACTGAGTTCAGAGGATTAAGAGATGCAAAAACTTCGCTCTTGGCGATACTCTCAAGATAATTCTTGAGAATAAAGGAAGCGACTATAAAGGAGACAGATGTCGTAATATAAAGCCCCAGACCTCGCAGGGATGAATAAAAATCCCTCCTGGCTAAAGTCCTTACCACATACATTGACAAAATAAACTTTTCATCACTCATCACTCACTCACGTTTTGTCGATCATTTTCCTCGCCTGTATTGTTAGTAAAACATTATCGCAGAGCTCCCATGGTCAGACCTCTCACAATGTACTTCCTGACGGTGATTCCAAAAATAACCATGGGAATAATTACGATGGTACCGCCAGCCAAAACCTGTCCCCAGAAAACACCTGTGGCAGTTTGCAGCTCAGTGACTCGGACAGGCATTGTTTCCCACTGTCTACCACCCAGAATCAGGGTAAAAAGGTATTCATTCCAGCAGAAAAGTGCGACCAGCATGATAACTGCACCAATCCCCGAACGAATAAGAGGGATAACCACATTGATAAACACTCTCAATCTTGATAATCCATCAATCCGTGCTGCCTCCTCAATTTCCCGGGGAACAGCATCTATGAAACCTCTCAAAAGCCAGATGGCGAAGGGCAAACTAAAGGTGGTATAGGCAAGAACCATGCCCGGGAATGTCCGTATGAGACCAAATCTTATGAACAAAAAATAAAGGGGTACACACACCACCACCGGAGGAGCCATACGGGTAGTGATCACCCAGAAAAAGATTGTATCTTTTCCAGGCATTTTCCCCCTGGAAAGAGAATACGAGGCAAATAGCCCCAGAGGAACACATATGGCGGTGCTCACAAAGGTCAATATCACGCTATTGATCAGATAGCGGGTAAAATCTGCTCTGCCGCCGAACAGCTCCCTGTAGTGGAGAAACGTGGGTTTAAATACGAACCACCGGGCAAGACCCCCCCAGTCCCCAAAGCGAGGCATGGCGAATATTTCTACCTGCATCTTGAAAGACGCAAATGCCATGAAGACTATGGGTAACACGGTCCATATCCCAAATATAATCAAAGCGATTATACCCAGGAGCCTGGAAAAACTAAGATAAGTTTCTTTTTTTGTCATTATATATCGCCCCCCTCCGTTATCCTTCAGCTGTTATGTATTTTCTGAACACATTGGTCAGTATTAGCGCTGCAAAAATGACAACCAGCAAAAGGAGAAAACCTACGGTTGCCCCATAGCCAAGATCAAATTGCCTGAAAGCTAAATAATATGTGTATACTGAGATTGTCTTGGTAGCATCAGCAGGCCCACCCATCGTAGTATTCAAAATCACGTCCACAAAACGGACATTATCCATAAAACGAAGCAAAAGAGCGATTAATATCGCTGGGGAAGTAAAGGGAATTATGACATCTCTAAACACCCGCCATTTACCTGCCCCGTCTATCCGGGCAGCCTCTACTATGCTCCTCGGCACAGTTTTTAATCCAGCCAGTACGATAAGAATCACCAGAGGAGTCCATTGCCAGGTGTCTATCATCACCATGGTCCACAAAGCTGTATCAGGATTACCAAACAAACTCGGTGATCTGTGAGAAAATATCCCGAAAGTCACCAGAAGCCAGTGGTAAAGTCCATAGGAGGAGTGTAACAGAACCCGATAAAGATATGCAGTAACAACAGAAGCAAACATCAAGGGAACAAGATAAATCGCCATTAACACGTCCTCGTGTTTTGACTTGTTCAACAGCATTGCAATTCCAATCCCCAGTCCCATTTGTAGAGCTATAGAGCCGCCAACATACTTACCCATCTTTCCCCAGGCTGCATAGACCTCAGGGTCGGTAAAGTACTGGATATAATTGGCTACCCCCACATATATATCAGGGCGTGTTGGAGAGAGAAAAATCTTGCGAAAGGTCATCCATATTATCCAGATAAAAGGCGGCATTGTCACCACACCTAATAATATCAACCCTGGCAGAAGCCACCATACATACCATGGAACTTTCCTTGCTATTCCCCGGTGAATCCTTGAAAGGAAACTCTCCTGGCTTATAGTGTAAGTTCTATCCACCTTTTTCTCCTCTATTTATTTTTATTTTAAATTACTTAATCCGTGATTATATGCTTAGGTGAAAAACTGTATGCAATGCTTCAATCTTAGTATTGTCACTAAAAGCCTGATAAAATCACCTTGCCCTACTATCCCATGGGCAACTAACTGAACTTTCTATTTCTAGTATATAAAATTTAAATCCCGGATTATCTTTCTTTTTTATCCGTCTTGTCGTTAGATTGTTCCTGGCAGGAGAGAAAACTTCCCTTCCTGCCAGGTAATTTATCTTGCACAAGCTTACAGTAAGTTTTCCTGGTATCTCACTCTTAAATTTTTGGTATTTCCACAGGGTACCCATGCAGTCTGTTGAGACGCGTTATCATGTCATCCAGAGCCGCTTTGGGAGTAAGCCTTCCAACAAGAGCCTTACTGATGTTACCACCGGTAATCTCAAGATACTTGGTGAAAGTGGGAATTTTGGTCACAACCCAGTCATCTACATATGCTGTTGACTGTTTTTCCTGGACTTTCAGGTATATTCCGACAACTCTTTGCCCATCTTCAGTGTAGTAGTCCCAGCCTCTCTTGCGAGCATACTCGTAAACTGTTCCTCTCACAGGTGTTCCGGAAAACTGCTCAAAGGATTTATGCTGGGCAACAGGTCCCGTCGTCCACAAAACATAAAGATACCCCTTCTTCTGTTCTTTCAGAGGAATGGTAGCATTCACAGCAATAGGAGCAGCCCCCACTGCATAGGCATGAGCTCCTCCGGGACCCGTGGGAACAACGGCGTAGCCAACTCTACCAGCAACCATAGATTTTGTCGGGTCCTCTACGATAGGAACATACTCTCCACACTGGTATAGCATGGCAACTTTTTCCGTACACAAGGCATTTCCAGTTTCATCCCAGCCCCATACTACAGAGTCAGGATGCATCTCATCATAGAGCTTCTTGAAAAAAATCAGAGAATCCAGAGCCTTTTTGTATTCTACGGCACTGTAGTCAAGAAATCTCCCCGGATCTCTCGAGCCCAGAACAGGGTCAAGTTTTTCAAAACCGTTGTTTTTAACTCCCCACGCTCTCAGCAAGGTCTGGAAGTTAAGGTTAATTGCCCAGTTCTGTGCATTGACGAAACCCATTGCGTAATCTACCTCTGTCACGTACTTGTTAAAGAAAACGGACATATCATACCAGTCATCCCAGGTTAGATATTCACCCATCCCTTCAATGACCAAGGGCTTCCCATACTCCTGAATGAATTTATCATTGTACTTTTCAAAAAGATCCTTTCTGTAAAACATATGGTACATCGCTGTGTCATAGGGCATTCCAATCCAGATATCAGGGGAGTAAATTTTAGCTCCATAATCAACGTTTCCGGCCGTAAAGGCATCGTACACCGTTGTCCCTTCAGGAATATCAGGAATGTCGGGAAGGTCGGGAAACAGGGATTTTCCCGTACGCATGTCTGCAAACATATTTATGGGACTCCAGAACTCTGCTGCCTGAGTGCCAATAGGAGCCGTCTGGCCATAGTTAACGTGATATCCACCGGCACCACTTCTTAGATCAAGAAAGATCTTCTCCTTGAGCTCATCAATAAGATCCAGGGTTATATCTACTTTCATCCCGGTTAATTTCGTAAAATCATCCAGAATATTGTACATACCAAGGGACGGTGGGGTATTCTCTGTAGCCACGTACACCGTCTCTCCAGCAAACTGTTGCCACTTGGGTACATCCTCTGGTTTTGGTTTCCAGGTCTCCCCCTGATACAACTTATCCCATTTATAGTGTAGTTTAGGATAAGGAGCATCAGGGTAAAGGGCAGCCAGTTCTTCCTCAGAAAGTTCGGGAAGTGCCTGTGGCTCTGCGTATGCTACCAAAGAAAAGAGTATCATACTTGCCGTGAAAAACGTTGCCATCATTAATAAATACGACTTTCTTACTTTCATCTTGTCTCCTTCCTTATTCTCGTTTTATCTTCTTCTCATTAGAATAAGACCCTTTTTGTCCGAGGAAATATTTTGCAAATTTCCCCGCCTCGCAGCCTCACTTTATGCTTTTTCACCTCCTTTCCAGCTGCTTTTTAAATGACTTGACACGCCCGTTATTTATGATGATCCTCTTTTCCTTTTGGGATAAGACAGATAATTCTCAGGGTATCCTCACCCTCATTTATAAACTGATGATATTCATCCGGAGCAATATAAATGGCATCATAGGGCTTAATTTTCTTTTTCTCTCCATTGATATTTAAAACCCCTTTTCCCTCAAGCACCAGCACCTCATGCTCATGAGGGTGAGAGCCATATCTGGTTCGACCCTCTTTTTTTATATCAAAACATCGCATTTCAAAATTAGGAACGCCATGCTCGGAGGATAGCAGCCATCTTAGTGTAGTATTCAATGTTCTCTCCGATTTTACCGCCTTTTCCTCACAATCTTTTATATTAATAATGTACATTCTCTTTATCCCTTTTGGGTCAAGATAAGCCAGCTACAGGATATTTTCCAACTCTTTTAAACTTTTAATGGTAATTCCAACCTTAGAAGAAAAAGCTTCCCCAGGAATAAACACAGGAAGCATTCCTATTTTCTCAGGCACCACCAGGTCTTCTTCCTCATCCGCAATGTAAGCACTTTTTTCAAGCTCTACCTTTAATGCCTCACAAATTTTCAAATAAAGCATAAGATGGGGCTTTCTCTCTCCAATCTCAGAGGAAATCAGAATACCATCAAAATACTCACTCAGTTTAAATCTTTCAAGGAGATTATAAGCCCACTCTTTTATAAAATTAGAAAGCAAACCCAGCTTATACCTCCTTTTTAAACTGGACAGAATATCTGAAACATCATTCTCCTTCAACTCTATCTGACCAAGGAAAACATCATCCTCTCGGCCGGTAACAACATACCCAGAAGATAGCCTCTTAGCAATTTTTTGCCAGAATTCCTGCACACTTATTCTGCCCAGACTTGCCTCCATATAAACCGGATAAAATATAGAATAAAGCCCCTCTTGTGATAAATCAACGTTAAAGATCTTGTTTATCCCATCCAGTTTCCTGGCAATAGATTTTATTATCACACCATTGAGGTCAAAAATTACTGCTTCTATTTTCTTTTTCAACACATTCTATAGAGCTTAACTTCCAACCAATATTTTTTTTCACTTCCGTAAAAGCTTTTGAGCTGTTTCCTCATCGGTAACTAAGACATTTATGTATCTTTCAGTTAGGGCACCTTTTACGCCCTCAAATTTAGAAGGACCACCCCCCACCCCTATTACAATCTTGCTTTTCTCTTTGAGGATATTCAGAGAGACGCTTATAACCCTTTCGTGAACCTCATCATTAACCAAATTACCTTCAATATTAAAGAACTGACCCAGTATATTACTCACCGCACCTTTTGCTTTAAGTCTTTTATAATCGTTATCATTTAAAAACCCCATTCTAAAAAGACTGGAAGAGGGTGAAAATGCTCCAATTGAAACCAGGATAATATCCGCTTTTGAGGCAAGTTGAAGAACGTACCTGACCCATGCCTCAGACTTAAACGCCTGTGCAGTCTTTTTATCCTGAGTAATCGCAGGAGCCCATATAAGGTAAGAAGACACATTTAATTTGTAAGCTATCTGCTCCACGAGAATACGCGGATTTGTGGCAACATCCGTCAACAAGCTTCCCATCAGGGAAACCAGCCTCACGGATGTTTGTCTCTTTGGAGACTCAAAGTACTCTGCAAGGTAGGATATGGTGTCTCCCCACCCAAGTCCCACAAGAGATTTTTTATTCTGGTCAATTATGCACTGAAGATAAAAGGCCCCTGCTTTGGCAAATGTTCTTCTTAACTGGTCCTCATCTGTTGGTAAGCTACAAGGAACGACTACCGCATCTTTTAAAGAATACTTTTCAACAAGTTTTTTTTCTATGCTTAGAAGATTGGCATAAATATTTTTAATCTGAAAAGTCACAATTTCTGACTCTCGAGCCTCCTGTAAAAGTCTTTGGATCTTTGGACGGGATACAGAAATCTGCTTAGAGATCTCCTCCTGGGTCAAATTTTCCTTGTAATAAAGCCAGGCAATTTTTGTTATTAAATCTTCTTTCGTATATATATCATACTCCAAACAAATATTGTAGATTGTAAATATTTGTATGCTATTTAAACAAATATCTATTATCCAAAAATTGTCAAGTTACTCTTTTGAGAGCATAAAATATGAAAATAGGCATTAGTATTGATTGTAACAATTTGCAAGAGGAATCATTACTACTTTCGTTGAAAGGAACATTTTTTATTGACATCACGAATCTATTTATCCTTATTTTACCAACCTGAAAGTCAAAAAGTGTAAAAATATTTCCATTGCGTGCTGTTTCATTTAAACCCTTTTATTTACGTCTTGCGATATACCATGTACCCGAGACGCTCTCCCACTAATCTTGGCTTTGCGGACTTAAAAGATCAACATCGCTGCTCTCAAAATCTCTTTCTATAAACGTTATGTAAATTGTCCTGAAAACAAAGTATCTGTTATCAGCCTTAAATTACCTGAATAATCTTGTCTCAGATGGTAAACATGGGTTTTATTGATTCAACAAGTTTTTCACCACCATAATAACATCCCTCTCATTGGGCAAAAACGCCTTCTCAAGAACCGGAGAGGAAGGGGGAGGAGTGTTGGGAGCTGCGATTCTCTTAATGGGCGCATCAAGGAAATCAAATGCGTGTTGTTGAATCTGAGCTATCAGTTCTGCTCCAAACCCCATAAACTCAACGGCCTGATGGAGGATAACAACTCTATTTGTCTTTTTAACTGAAGAGATGATTGTATCTACATCAAGGGGAAAAAGGGTACGTACATCAACAACTTCAAGCTCAATCCCTTCCTCCTGCAGAGTTTTTGCAGCCTGCAGAGCAACAGTGACCATGGAGGACCAGGAGATTAAGGTAATAGAAGGCCGGGAGGTATCAGCTTTTCTTTTCACATCAGCCTTTCCCAGGGGGACAAGGTACTCCTCTTTGGGAACTTTGCCGCGTGCAATATGTCCCTCATAAAGGTTCTGGTGTTCAATAAATATAACCGGGTTATCATCCCTTATTGCTGATGCAAGCATACCCTTTGCATCATAGGCATCAGAGGGTACTACAATTTTAAGGCCGGGAAAGTGGGCAAGAATTGCCTCAAGACTTTGAGAGTGTTGACCTGCATATCCTTTTCCTCCTCCGATTGTTACGCGGATGGTTAAAGGGATACTTGGTTGCCCACCTGACATATACTTCCACTTTGCCGCCTGATTTGCCACCTGGTCCATGGCCAGTAGGATAAAATCAATGTACATTATCTCCATCACTGGCCGAAGACCTCGCAAGGCTGCACCAATTCCTCCTCCAATAATTGCTGCCTCAGAGATGGCGGTGTTGAAGATTCTGTCTCTTCCAAATATCTCCAGAAGACCCTTTGTCGCATTATATGCTCCTCCATAGTCAGCAACATCCTCTCCCCACTGCACAACTCTTTTATCCCTTGCCATCTCCTGGAATAGACACTCATTTATCGCCTCTCTGAAGGTAATCTCCTGTTCGGGTTCTCTGTCCAGGAAAGAGGGTTTTTTCAGGGTAGGAGCATTTCTAAACCTCTCAGGAACCTGCTCTGAAGTGGTTTCGCTGAAAAGTCCAAAATACATGGTTTTAGGGTCAGGGCTTTTAGCTTCTGCAGCTTTTTGGGCCATCTGTTCGTTCCTCTCTCTTGTTTCGTGCCCCAGTTTCTCCAGCTGCTCTCTGGTGACAATTCCTTCCTCCACTAATTTCTCAGCGTAGGTATTTATAGGATCAACTCTCTGCCAGGCACTAAGCTCATCCAGGGTGCGGTAGCTCTCATCCTCTTTGGTAAACAGTTTATCCTTTACGTTGTGCCCCTTAAACCTTGAACACCAGAACTCAAGATATACAGGTCCTTTACCTTCTCGGGCAATTTGTGCTCCTCTTTTTGTTGCATCCCTGGTGGCAAGAATATCCATTCCATTTACAACTTCTGCATGCATACCTTCCTTACCGTAACCAAAGCACCTTTCTGCAAGATAATCAATCCCTGTTACTTCTCCTCTTTGCTGGCCGGTATACCCGTACTGGTTATTCACAGCGCAAAATATAACCGGAACACCCTCTTTCTTATTCATAAGTCCATTGGTGAACTGGGCCATACAGGCCATGTTCATAGTCTCATGGGATATACCGTTATTGAAACCACCATCTCCTACAAAACACAGGGTAACTTTTTTATCTCCCAGGTAGCGGGAGGCGATTCCAGAACCAACAGCCATACCCATGGAACCTCCCACAATGGCATTTGCTCCCAAATGGCCCCTTTTAAAATCAGCAATGTGCATGGAACCTCCTCTTCCCCTGCACCAACCAGCTTCTTTCCCAAAAAGCTCTGCTATTGCCCGGAAAAGGTACACCCGGAGAGCTTCCTTTTCCAGCTGCTCCCTGCTACTTATCCCCGTCTCAGGCCTTAGAGCCTCCACTGTTTCCTCATCCTCAGTGATAAAATTTACGAGAGCCTCATCATCCATCCCCTTTATAGCAAAATAACCCTTGGCCAGAGCATCTCCATGTCCCCGATGGTTACTGGTTATAAAATCGGTAACGGAGATAGTAGAGATTGCTCCGGCAGACACCGCTTCCTGCCCGATGGAAACGTGATCTGCCCCAATGTAAAGGTACTTCAGGGGACCATATACTCCTTTTTTTTCCTTGAAATCACAGATCATAATCTCCAGATTTCTTATAAGGAGCATGCACTTTAAAAGGTCAATTGCCTCCTCACGTGTGAGGCTTTCCTCCTCCAGCTCCTGCTTTAGGGATTTTTTGTACTGGAATTTAGGAATCTTTCCCCCCACTTCAACATATCCGGGGGTAAAATCAGGCAATATAGTAATCTCTCTTACCATCAATTTACCTCCTGCTT
The DNA here is from genome assembly GCA_014859225.1 of Candidatus Aerophobota bacterium. Lineage (GTDB taxonomy): Bacteria > Aerophobota > Aerophobia > Aerophobales > B3-G15 > Kmv34. The sequence goes on along the minus strand of JACUUP010000006.1, from coordinate 12,183 downwards.
ATTTATGATGTCTCTATTTATTTTATTATCTTTTAGAAAATTGTTCTTTTTCTATTTGCTTAATCTTTTTCACCTTAGGAGCGGACCGTCCTCCCTGAAAAAAGCTTTTTCCTAAAATTTGTGAGCAGATTATCATAAATTGAAAATTTGTCAAGCATACGCGACAACAAACTGAAAAATGAAAGTAGCTCTTTATTTTAAGAATTTTTAAGGGGGCAAGTAAATAAAAAGGGAGAGTTTCGCGATTCAGGATAGTGGTATCGGGTAGGAGAAATGAGGGACAAAAAAGGGGCAAAGCTAACGCGTACTTTCTTGACATTGCCATCAACAAAGCTATACTCTCATTAAAATTTTAAACAATAAGTGATAGAAAAAGGGGAAGGTGAAGTGATTTTTTTCTCAGAAAGATGTCTTGGATATAGTTTTCCCGGTCATCCGGAATCAGCAGAAAGAGTAAAAAGAACATACGAGCATCTTAGCAGAAAAGGCTATCAGTTTAATGAAGCAAAACCCTGCGAGGAAGATGACATACTCCTCATCCATACTCCGGAGCATCTTAAAAGAGTTCAAAGCAACAATTTTTTTGACCCTGACACTCCCAACCAGGAAAATATCTACGAGTATGCAGCACTCTCCATGGGAGGTGCCCTTCAAGCACTAACTAAAGCTTTAGCAGGAGAAAGTAGTTTTTCCCTCCTCAGACCCCCGGGACATCATGCCGGTAGAGATTATCTGGGGGGATTTTGTTATTTTAACAATATAGCAGTTGCTATAGCCAAAGCTTTAAAGAAAGTTGACAGGGTAGCTATAATTGATTTTGACGGACATCATGGTAACGGAACTGAGGACATTTTCTTCCAGGAAAAGAAAGTTTTATACCTCTCCCTGCATCAGTATCCAGCTTATCCCGGGACAGGTATGGAATCCAGGGGAAATTCATTAAATTTTCCCCTTCCACCTGGGGCGGGAGAGAAAGAATTTATGAGTTTTTTCCTTAAAGGACTGGATAAAGTTAAACAGTTTTCACCTTCACTTATTGCTGTATCTGCGGGATTTGACGCTCATAAAAGAGAAACCCTGCTAAGTTTAAGTTTAGAAACAGAAAGTTATTTCAAAATAGGTGAGAGAATAAAAGGTTTAGAAAAACCAGTTTTTGCCATCCTGGAGGGGGGCTATCATGAGGACCTACCTTTTTGCCTTGAAAATTTCCTTGAAGGAGCAGGAATAAGGTAGAGTCTGTAACCTGAGTCCCCTTTACTTTAAAAGCCCTTTCTTAAAACTTCAAGATGAAGCAAAACAGTTGACAAGAACTTATTTATAAGTAGCTTATAAAAAAAATTTGGGAGATGAAAGATGAAAGATTTCCCCCGGATAACAAGACTTCCTTCTTATGTATTTGCCACCATTAACGAAATGAAGCTTCAGGCAAGAAGGGAGGGAGAAGATATAATTGACCTGGGGATGGGAAATCCTGATATTCTTACGCCTAAACATATCGTGGATAAACTAATAGAGGCCTCCCGCAAATCTCAAAACTATCGTTACTCTGCCTCACGCGGAATTACAAAACTTAGAATGGCTATATCTGAATGGTATGAAAGAAGATACAATGTAAAAATAGACCCTGAGGAGGAAGCAATAGTAACAATAGGCGCTAAGGAAGGATTATCACACCTTGTTCTTGCCACAGTAGGACCGGGTGATGTAGTCTTTGTGCCAAATCCAACCTATCCCATTCATTCCTACTCTGTTATCATTGCCGGTGGAGATTTAAGAAGCATTCCTCTTTATGATGAAGGGAATTTTTTCCAGGAGCTTGTAAAAGCGACCCAGCAAACCTGGCCCCATCCCAAAATGCTCATTATATCTTTTCCCCACAATCCCACAACCTGCTGTGTGGATTTAGATTTTTTTAAGAAAGTGGTCAACTTTGCCCGAGAACATGAAGTGATGGTTATTCATGATTTTGCCTATGCTGACCTTGTATTTGATGGATATAAAGCTCCAAGTTTTCTCCAGGTCCCCGGGGCAAAAGAGGTGGGGGTGGAAATTTTCTCCCTCTCCAAATCCTACAGCATGCCAGGGTGGAGAGTGGGTTTTGTGGTAGGAAACAAAAATATGGTTTTTGCTTTAAGAAGAATAAAAAGCTACTTAGATTATGGGATATTTCAACCCATTCAAATAGCATCAATTATTGCTTTAAACGCTTCCCAGGAATGCGTTGGTAAGATAGTTGCAACTTACAAAACAAGAAGGGATGTGCTGGTGGAAGGATTAAATAAAATTGGCTGGGAGGTGGAAAAACCAAAGGGTACTATGTTCGTGTGGGCAAAGATACCTGAGGAATTTCAAAGTGCTGGTTCGGTGGAGTTTTCCAAAGCCATGCTGACTGAAGCTAAAGTAGCGGTATCTCCAGGAATTGGTTTTGGAGCCTATGGCGATGAATATGTAAGATTTGCCCTGGTGGAAAACAAACAGAGAATAAGACAAGCTGTAAGGGGAATTAAAAAATTGCTTTCCGAGAAAAATGAACATCCTTATACAAGGTCCTCTCAGAGTAGGTAAAAATTAAGATGGAACCTGATAAAAAGATTGTTTGTCAACAAAAAAATTCTCGCAAACTCCTTAGAGTATCTTTCCTGGGACATTTTTTTAACGACGTCTACTGGTTTATAATCCCCCTTATGCTCCCATCTATTAAGGCTGAGTTCAACCTGACCTACACCCAATCCGGCCTTCTTCTCACCTCTTATACCCTGATAGGAGCCTTCGGTTCTCTTGTTAGCGGCTACCTGGGAGACCGTACGGGAAGAAGATTTATGTTGAGCTGGGGATTTTTTATTGCTTCACTTGCCCTTGTTTTGTGTGCTCTCAGCTCTAATTATTGGCAATTTTTTTTAATTCTAATACTTTTTGGGGTAGGCATCAGTGTTTTTCATCCATCTATGGTTGCCGTTTTATCCAACAGTTTCACGCGTAAAAGAGGAACTATTCTGGGACTATTCCAGCTCTGGGGAGTTATGGGAGCATTCAGCGCTGTGCTTGTAATATCTTTTTTAACGAAGATTTTTCCCGGCTGGAGGGGAATACTTTTAGTGCTTTCTATTCCCGGATTTGTTTTCGCACCAGTTTTTTTCAAATCTTTAAAACCGCTACTTGCAAACCAAAGCTCTATAACTTATATAAACGAGAAGAAAAACAACTCTCACGTTTCTTTTTCCCGAGAAAAAAAAATAACTCCACTTGCCTTTGTAACCTTCTTGATAGCAAATACCCTTTTTATTATAACAATTCAGGGAGTTATTAATTTCATTCCCACTTACCTTGTGGAAGCAAAGTCTTTCAGTTTAACTTTTGCTGGTTATGCTTTTTCAATAGTTATAGCAGGAGGATTTTTTGGCGCAATAGCAAGCGGCAAAGCTTCGGATAAACTCTCCCCCTTGACTGCACTTAAAATCTTTGTCGCATTCGGAGGCCCATTAATAATTATCATCACCTTACTTGAAAGCTCCAGCTGGCTAATAATTTTTCTTGCCATCTATGGTATTTCATATTCTGGAGTATGGGCTCCCCAGCAGGCTTACCTGGCGGAAAATACACCCCAGCATGCAAGGGGTGGGGTTTATGGTCTTATCTTTTTCCTTATAGCTGTGGTTGGTGCGATAGCTCCAGGGATTACCGGCTTTATTGCCGACCAGTTTGGACTTTCCAGTGCTTTGAAGATTATTACCATACCTGTTTTTATCTCCCTTGCACTACTTTTTAGCTTAAAGCGCTATCCCTCTTTTTTCTTAAGCTGCGTAACTTTTTTCTCCGGGTGAAGAAGACGGGTGAGCGGAAGTCCCTTAACCTTAAGAATAACAATTTCACAAAGGTAAAGGCTCCTGCATCCAGGCTCTAAGTGTCCTGCCTTTGCTTCCCGATGAAGATAATCATAAAATGTAAAGTGCATATGGGGTTTGTAATCAGCAATCACGCCGTGTATTCCAGCAATTTCAATAGGTCCATAAAAATCTAAAAACTGGTCATCCCGGGGTGGAAAATCTGTATGGGTTATGCTGTGCATTCTCGCCTTGTCCACGGTGCCAAATGCGCAGATAATCACCCCGGTTTGAATATCCTCTTTTTTTGCTACCTCCTCCACAGATTTATGAATATCATCCCCATAGTCCAACCTCAAAAAAATGATATCCTCTACCTTACCACCTTTAAACCACTCCATACCTATCCTCCTTGAAATTTAAATGTAGCAGGGAATATATACTCTCCCTACTTAAAAGTAAGACCTATGCCAAATTTTCCCGTTATGCCGCTGAAATCCAGAGTAGAAGGCTTTGTAATGCCATTGAGCCAGGCCCCATCAGGTGAATCTTTCTCAATATGTTCCCTGTACTTCAGGTTTTCAATCACGATACTTCTGTATCCAGCATCTAAAAACATGAATAAGTTTTGGCTAAAAGAATAAGAGAAACTCACACCAGTCTCATACCCCGTCGCATTTCCCTGTCCACTTACCTGCCAGTTGTTTTCCCAGGATGGTAATGATGAAGAGAATGGCATATCGCTCATCATCTCCTCCCAGAACTCGTAAATCTCCCAGTTGATTGTCCCGGTGTAGCTTCCCACCCCAAGGTAAAAATGAGCATCAAGGTTTCTGGTAAGCTCAGGTTTTCTTAAAATTAAAAAAAGGGAAGGTCCGCTCAGGTAAACATCCATGGATACATAACCTTCTACTTTTACCCATACCGCTTCCCCACCAAACTCATCCACCAAACTTTCCCAGTTTCCTTCAAATAATTGGCTCAAATTCCCTCTTTGCTCGCCATAGCCGATACCCATTCCCCACACCGGGTTAATCATATACACAATATCGCCGTAGTAACCTGTGATATTTTCAATGCGGGGCAGGTTGAGCTGAAAATAAGGTGGTTTTTCCCACTCTACACCTTCAAACCAGGGCATACCTTTAAGCTCAGTAAGATACCATGCATCAATGGCGCCAATAAACTCGTTCACTTCTTCAAGAGTCACTCCCCCATAAAAGAAACCAAGCTTAGCCTGCCACCTTCGCTTTATTTTCTCCTCTTCAATATAAAAAGAAGCTACCTCTCCTTCTTTTTTCACCTCTACAATGTAGAAGGAGGCTATCGCTTCTTTTTCTTCCCCCATCTCCTCATCAACATAAAAAGAGGAAGATGCATCATATGCTGGCAATTTTTCTGCGGAAAAAATAAGGAAAATTGCCAGCAAAACCAAGCAGGAAAAAATGTATCCTTTAAGGTATCTACTCATCTTCTACCCTTTATTCAACAGGTACAACCACCACTATTACCTGCTGCTGACCAAGACCCCTGGATGTGTCAAATGTGAAGTCAGTTGGATTTTGATTTATCTCATCTGCGCTGGCGCTGAAAATAACCTCGCCTGGAATACTGCTTATCAGCTCACCTGTGATAATTTCTGCCTCAAGTACCGCATCAAAACTAAGATATACCTGCACCCTTTCTTCTCCTGTCATGCCTGAGATAGAAACATCTCCAAAGACGGGCATACCTTTTGTTACACGGGACGGACTAAAACTTAAAGAATACTTATACACATTGGTCATTTGTTCATGCAGGATGTTTCCTTCGGGGTCAGTAAAGACAAATTCCTTCGCTCCTGCTGGAACATCTCCGGGAAAATAAGTAGCAGTGGCAAGTCCTGTTTTACCATCAGCAAGGAAAAGGTCAGGTGAGCCATAGTCAATTATCTGACCTGTGGCAGTGTCTTCTACAGAAAGATTATAATCTTCCAGCCTGCCAATATCCACATTTTCTATATCAATTATAGCCGGTTCATTGGTAATTCCATCGTAGTAAGGGTCAATTTTTATTCCCGGACTTTTAGGAGGCAGCTTTTCCTGAGGGTTAAAGATAGCATCAATGATTCCTGCAGTAACCACTCCCACAATTCCTGGCTTTAAAATTCCCACAAAGTAGTTATCTTTCTTATCAAGTTCTTCTTTCTTTTCCCCTTCCTCATCAATAAAGAAACAGGATGTAGCTCCATTTGCCTTCACCGCAACCGTTGTATCAGGTGTGATAACAAAGCTTCCATACACGCCCGTCCCGGGTAGAGGCTCCCCTGGACCTTGATAGTAATGATTAGCCTTAACTTTCTTTCTCTCGGGGAGAGGCGAAGCTAAAGTGGTAACCGTTGTCGCTTTAATCTTACCCGGCTCAGGTGTGTGCCCGCTTACAGTAACTGTTTGTCCTGCCTTTACGGTTGTCCCGGGAGTGCAGGTCACTGTATAGCGGCTACATTCCTTGGTGTGAACGAGAATAACGGTGCTTCCATCAGGTGCTTTCCCTACACCTTCAGCTTTTCCCGTAACAGTTATCTTTGTTTCAATTCTAATTAACTTTTCCAGCTTCTCCTTGGCTTTTTCCAGATTATCTTTAACTTCGCCTTTTGCATCTTTCAAAAGCTCGTTAATCTCCTTTAAGGCATCTTTTTTTATCTCAAGCGCTTTTTCCTCATCACCTTTTTTCTCTGCATCAATAAGGTTTTTAATTTTTCCAATTATTTTATTAATCTCATCTTTTTGCGCCCTGGTGGCTGTAGCAGCATCACGCGCATCACGCAAATCCTCAATGGTATCTATCTTGATGACAAAAATCTCTGCTTCTTTCAGCTCTTCAACATGCTCTTTGAATGTCTCCAGTGTGCTTTTGGTTTCTCCCTTTGCCCCCTTAATGAGCTCATCCAGCTCTTCTATGGCATCATCCTTTTTTGATATTGCCCCTTCCTCATCTCCCTTTTTCTCCAGCTCTTGCACAGCTTCTATCTTACCTATAATCTTACCAAGCTCCTCCTCTTGCACTTCGTTATCCATAGTCCCGGTGGCAAGCTCCATCTCGTATTTGAGGGCAGCTTTTTTAGCCTCCAGGTAATAGTGAAGTCTTTTCTGAACCTCTGCCCTTTCTGCATCGCTCAAGCCCACTGTATCAGCACTTATTATCTGATGTCCGTAGGCTTCAATTTCCTGGTCGGCGTTGCCCACGTTATCCATCCGCCACCTGCCCTGAGCACCCTGGTCGGCATGGGTTGCCTCATGCTTTTTAACAGAGGCAAGCCATCCGGGAGAGGTAAAGGCAGCTGGTCCTAATTTTACCCTTCCGTCCGGCCAGCAAAGACCCTCCTCGCTCTGGTCCTGGTCAAAGGTAGGCTCACCCTTTACGTTACTCGTATCAATATCATAAGCCTCATCTACCGCTTCAATAATCTTTTGAAAAGCCTCATCTTTTGCCTTTTTTAAATTCTCCCAGTCAAGCTCTTTTAGCTTTTCCTCCAGAAATTTATCCACATCATCGCTAAATTTTTTTGCTGCATCCTTTTTTTCCTCATCAGTTTTTGCCTTTGCATACTCCTCTTGAAATGTCTTGCGCGCCTCATCCCAGGCTTCTTCATCAGCTCGGGCACGCGCATCATCAGCTTTTTCCTTCAGTTTATGAGCTTCATTGATAGCCTGCTGTAGCTCTGCAACTTTTTCGGGGGAGGGAGGAGATGCAGCCCAGCCTCCGCAAACAAATAAAGTGAAAGTAAGTATTAAAATTCCCGTTAAAACAAAAGATAATTTTCTCATTGGTTTATCCTTTCAAAAAAGTTCATCTTCTAACTTCAATTTCAACTTTGTTAGAAGCAATTTTTCCTTGCCAGACCATCATCCCCGCAGGTTCATAGTAGTTCTCGTATACAGCCTGAATGGTGTATTTGCCTTCCTTTTCCAAAGAGAAAAACTCACTAAGCTCCAGGGTTCTCCTTACAAACCGGGAAGGATAAAGAGTGGTAAATTCCTCAAGTTTGGGGTAAATACTTACTGTTACCATGGGGATGAAGTTTAATAGCTTTCCCTCAGGACCTGTGACGTAGAAAAGCACCTCATGGGGAAAAAGTGCATCACGGTTTATCGCCAGGCGTTTATTTACCACAATAGGCTGAGTTCCAACATTTACCAGCATCAGGGTGCAATAAACAGGGTCTCCTTTAGCGTAACTTTCCTTATCCGTGCTAATACCCAGAATTAAATCATTGCTTTTTTCTGTAGCTGAGGATAGGAGAACCATACCAAACATCAGCGCTAAAACTGCCAATCCCACCAGATATATCTTCATGTTTTTTCACCTCCTTTTATTTGTTTACAAGCTGCCCACAGGCAGCTTTTATATCTTTTCCCTTGCTTTCCCGGATGGTTACAGGATAAGGTAAAAAGAGGCATAAGTTGTAGAAATAATTTATTTCTTTTTCTGAAGGAGGAAGAAAGGGAATGTTTTGGTTGAAGTTTAAGGGAATAAGATTTATCTTTACCTTCAGGTTTTTTGTAAATTCTTTTAAAGCTAAAAAATCCTCCCTGCTGGTATTAAACTTGTGGATAAGCACATACTCCAGAGTAACCATACGGTGTTTTTTGTTATAATAAAACTTTATTGCTTTTTTCAAATCAAAAAGAAGATATTTTCTGGCAACGGGCATAATTTTATCTCTTTTCTCCTGAATAGCGCTATTTAAAGATACGGCTAATCTTACCTGAAGGGGAAAATCAGTCAAATCGTATATACCAGGTATTATTCCCGCGGTTGAAACTGTTATTTTACGAGAGCCAATACTTATCCCGTAACTACTGTTAATGATGTGCAAAGCTTTTTTAGTATTTTCCCAATTTAAAAAAGGCTCGCCCATTCCCATCAATACCACATTGGTAACCTGCACACCTTGATGCTTTATTATCTGCAAGACCTGGTCAGCTATCTCCCAGGCTAAAAGATCGCCTTTAAATTTTCCCTGACCCGTGGCACAAAAAGAGCACTTCAGAGGACAGCCTACCTGCGTGGAAATACAAACGGTTCTTCTATCATTAGATGGTATAAATACCGATTCAATTATATCTCCCGTCTCTCTGGAGAAAATATATTTACAAGTTCCATCTGAAGAGAGCAAGTAGTCATTTATATGTAAACGTCCTATGTAATAATAAGCTTTGAGATGCTCTCTTAACTTTTTAGAAAAATCAGAATAAAGTGAAAAATCATCTATACCTTTTTTCCAGAGCCAGGTGAAAAGCTGTCTTCCTTTGTAAACAGGTTCTCTTATTTCCTTGAAGAAGCCGCAAAGTTCATCCAGTTGTTTTTCTTTGACATTTATCCTGTTATCTATTTTCTCCATGATTATGATACATATAAATTATTATGATACATATAAGTTAAAATCAGGTGTAATTCAATGTTTTTTTAACTGGGAAAGTTGCGATAGGTGTTTTTGTTCCTCATGTATCAGTTTATCTATTGTTTCATGTGCCCCTTTTAGGACTAACTTTTTCATCTCACTGTAAAATAAGATAGCATCTTTCTCAGCGTCAATTCCTATCTCAATTGCTTCCATCTCGTCTTTAACTTCTTTTGCCAGTTCCTCACCCTTTTTTTCCTTTGTAAATACATACTCCTCGGATAAGGCACGCAGATAAGAAAAATACTCATCTGAATATACCTCTGGGGGCTCGTATTTTTCTCCAACTTCAGAAAGAATATCCTCCCACACCTTTATGTGTTTTTCCTCCTCATCTGCAAGATATTGAAAGATTTTTTTTGCCGTATCTGATTTTGATATTGTGCTCACCCTGCTGTAAAAATCTTTTCCATTTTTTTCTATCTGAATACCCAGCTGGACAACCTCACTTGCAGAAAAAATATTCGCCATCCTCACCCTCCTTGATTTTAGCTTTCCTTTTATTCAGGTTACATATTATACAGCAACTACTTCCTTTACTTCTGATACTTCTTTTTTTAACATTCTCTCTATTCCCATCTTTAAAGTCATCTGACTCATAGGACATCCACTGCAAGCACCGGTTAGCCTCACCTTTACAACTCCCTCAGGAGTGACATTAACCAGCTCAACATCACCACCCTCAGCCTGAAGTGAGGGTCTAATTTTATTAAGAGCCATTTCCACTTTTTCTTTCATCATGTAGAATCCTCCCTTGTAATATACAAACACAGGTAAAAGTTACACGTACTTTACGTGTAACTACATAATATTGCATCCTTTATGTTTTGCAATAATGTTATCCACTAACCTATCCAGTGCCTCAAAATCCTGTTCTTTGGGGTATCCTTTGGCAATAACTGGCTCAATAAAGTCTATAATCAAGTTAGTTAACATTGCCTTCACTACATCTACCATTTTTCCACCCCAGCTATAAGAGCCAATAATGGAAACAAACTTAAGTTTTGGACGCAGAGCATTGATGAGATAGGCAGAAGCTACTATTTGAGGATGAGGACCAGCTAACACAGTAGGTGAACAAATCACTATAGTAGCAGCATCTACCAGAGCTATGGCAAGTTTCCCTATGTCAGTTTTTGTTAAATTAAAGGGCAAAGGAGTTATACCTTTAGCTGTAAGAGAATCTACAAAATAGTCCACCATTTTTCTTGTGCTCCCATGCATTGAAACATAAGTTATAACCGCCTCATTTTTTACATTATCCGAGCTCCAATCTCTGTAGGCATCAAAAATAAATTTTGGCTCATTATGTATCGGGCCATGGCTTGGCGCTACTATCTCCACATCTAAATTTTTTATCTTAGCTAAGTTTTTTTGAATAACCTTTCTAAAGGGCATCATTATCTCGGCATAGTACCTTTTAGCTGCCGGGTAAACTTTCACCTTATCTTTTGCAAAAAGTGAACTCGTGGCAAGGTGAGCACCAAAAAGATCACAGCTAAACAAAATTTTATCTTCTCTCAAGTAGGTAAGCATCGTTTCCGGCCAGTGAACCCAGGGGGCATAGATAAACTCAAGAGTTTTGTTTCCCAACGATAGCGTTTCTCCGTCATCAACCGTGATAAACTTATCATCGGGAATTAAAAGAAGGTCCACAAGCATAGCTTTGCATTTTGGATTTGTCACAACCTTTGCCCCGGGATAAAGCTCAAGTAGCCTGGGTATTGTGCCTGAGTGGTCCTGTTCGGCATGATTGGAGATAACATAATCAACTTTTTTAATCTCCCTTTTTTTGAGCTTGCCAACCAGCACATCCTCCATAGTCGGGTCAACCGTATCTATTAAAGCAGTTCTATCTTTTCCCTTTACAAGGTAAGCGTTATAACTTGTTCCATCGGGCAAGGGTATAAGTTCATCAAAAAGCCTTCTATCCCAATCAACAGCTCCCACCCAAAAAACATCTTTCGTTAGCTCCCTAACTATCATTTTTCAAGCTTCCTTTTCAAACATCTCCTTGCCTGCTCCACAGACAGGGCACACCCAATCATCAGGCAGCCTGCTAAAAGGTGTTCCTGGCTCTACACCAGATTCAGGGTCCCCTTTCTCAGGGTCATAAAGATACCCACAAACTGTACACCTGTATTTATCCATTTTGTTTACCTCTTTTTCTTCTGGAACTTCTTCCTTTATATAGGTGGGTGCCGTTTTTGGAGCAACTCCTTTTTTAATTTCATGATAGAAAGCATAGGTAAGAGGCTCAGCATCTTCTTTAAGTATTTGCGCATCTACCACCTTAGCCACAAAAACTGTATGCGTTCCCACGTCCAGCCTATCAACTACTTGAGCCTCCAGGTAACCAACGCTATTGTCTCTAACCACAGGCATGCCCATTTTGCCAATTTCGTAGTTTACCTGTTTGAACTTATCTGTATCTTTTCCTGATTTAAAACCGAAAAGACCAATAAATTCCATTGGCGTATCCTGTTCCAGTATGGAAGCGGAGAACGCCTCACTTTCCTCAATAAATTTGTGCGTTAAGTTCTCTTTGTTTATACTTACTGCTATTTGGGGAGGCTCTGATGTTACCTGGAAAATGGTATTGGCAATTTGTCCATTTAGCTTATCCCCCACCTTTGAGCTAATAATATAAAGACCATAGCTAATTTTATAGAAAGTTTTAAGATTCACCTTTTCACCTCATCTTCATTTTAAAAGTTAAGTTTTTTTGCTGAAGCTAATTTGCCCCTGACCCTGAAAACAGGAGAAAAACCAATGACATTTTAATAAGTTTACGCCTGCAAGTCAAACAAATTATCTTTAGTTTCAAGAGCAGAAAAGTTCAAGTTGGTTGCACTGGCGGTGTCTTTTGGACGAAATCCGAACTTTCTTTGAACAAAATCCGCAAACGGATTTTGAATA
>JACUUP010000091.1 GCA_014859225.1 Candidatus Aerophobota bacterium | reverse complement strand
CGCATGCTTTCTACAAAAAAATTCCTGATGAAATAACGAGTAATGTGCGAGAAAGACTGCCCCAGGAATTTTTACAAATTATCCATAGATTCCAGAACGAAAAGAGGGTCAGGTCTTGACATTTGACATTTGCCGGAAGCAAGCAACTGTTAGTGTTTTATGGTAGAGTGTTTATTATGTGTCAAGACCCTAATTTTCTCTCACTTGAAATTTTTAGATATTAAGCTATTTTTAAAAAAATAAATCTGTTTTCCTTTTCTCGTATTGTTGATTTAGAAATGGATAATCTTTTAACGAACTTTCATGCCAAGCAAAAAGGGTACGTAGGATTTGACACACAGGGAAATAATGATAATTTTTACTCAATATATATGGTGCAAAAGTAGTTTAGTATTTTTCTACGACATCTTAGAAAATTCTGAAAAAAACAAATGCTAATTCATCAAAAAAACAAAGTTATTTATCTTACCTTTCCTCATTTAGGCAAACTTGATTGCTTAACACATGCTGTTTCAACAAAGTTAGGTGGGGTAAGCACCGGCAGTTATAAATCATTAAACATCAGTTTCAACGTTGGCGATGAACCAGGTAACGTTTTAGAAAACCGAAGATTGCTATGCGCAGCGCTTGGTTTAGATTCAAATTCAGTTGTGACCGGTGAGCAAGTTCATGGCACTCACATTCAAATTGTTACACCTACAAGTAAACGTGGTAATTCTGTTGCCCGGGGGAATATTTTCCCGGAAACCGATGTTTTAATCACAAAGATGCAAGGTATTTCATTGCAGGTTATGATTGCCGACTGTCCAGCGTTACTATTTTTTGACCCTGAACATCACGTAGTAGCACTTGCTCACGCTGGCTGGCAAGGAAGCCTTGAGAGCATTGCAGGCAAAGCAGTAAAAGCTATGAATCAAAATTTCCATACCAATCCACGTAAGCTGCATGTAGGAATCAGTCCATCCATTGGTCCGTGCTGCTATGAGATTGGAAAAGTAGTTCTGGAAAAATTGACCGCTTGTTTTCCCGGAAACTGCAATAATTTTCTCATTGCTAAACCAGGAGGTATTTTTCATTTAAATTTGTGGAAACTGAATGTGTACAATCTTTTAGCAGCGCAGGTTCAACCTGAGTGTATAGAAGTAGCGAATATATGTAGCACCTGTTCTCCCGAACTTTTTTATTCCTACCGAAAAGATAAAGGGCAAACAGGTAGATTCGGATTGATTGCCAGTTTAAGAAGCTAAATAGAAAAGAGGGTCTGGTCTTGACATTGAAGTTTTTAATAATAGTGAAGAGCCTGGGAAAAGTGATATAAGCCTTATTAGTTTTGACACTAAAGATATTTAGCATTAAAATAATGACAGTGAAAGAAAGTGATAAGTGGTAAAATAAAAGGAGCCACCTGGAATCTAAAACGTGAAGTTTCTCGCTGATATGGGAATTTCGCAATCTACGGTTATCTGGCTGGAAAACAAAGGACACGATACTATTCATGAAAATTTGATTTTTGGGGGTAAAATGAGAGCAAAAACCAGGAGTTTAAAACTCCCTGAATTTTTTAAACCGCTATTTTGGTCATATAAATTCTCCTGTATTGATCCTGAGAAAGATAAAAGAATACTTGATAAGCTCAGATGTTTCCCTGCGTTTTATTTAGCAGGTGGGACAGCTCGTTTACTTAGAAGATGTTGAGAGGATTGAAGTTCAATTTTTAAAAGAAGACGTTACCATTCAGAAATTAGAAACGTTTTTCCAGGCAGAAGTTAAGAAGATAAACATTTGAAGGGGAAAGAAAAAGGTGGCAAAGCACAACAAAAATACAAAAATAAATCTGTCCCCTTTTCCAATAGTTTTGAAACTGATTTTTTCGGAAACAAGCAAGAACAGGAAGAATACGAGAGTAAACTAAATGAATAAGAAAAACGTGGGGTCTATTTACCATAGTAATAGGAATTCAGTTTGCCATTTCCAAAAAGGGTACATTTCCCTTGTGTTAGGGTAATTTTGCATTTTTCTTGCTGTCTGTCACAAATGTAATAAATTAAGGCAGAGACGTCTAAGAGTTTAACCTCATGCCCACCATTTTGTGCTACAAATTCCCTATTTTTATCTATGCTTTCCTTAAAAATTCCCAAAATAACGAACTACTTTCAATTTTTCAGATTTAAGGCGAATAGTTGCTTAAGCCCTTTTTTCTGCTATACTTAATAGAAAGAAATTGTTGTGTGAAAAGTCAGGGGACGCAAGAATCAGGTGGGGCTGTGTACACAGATTGTTGTGCCTGATACGTGGGGTTTTTCCTGGGCGAACTGCACAGACATGAGTTAAAGATTAAGGTATGAACCTTCACTTTTTTTAACCCATAGAGGGTTCTCATCAACTTAAATGACCTTCCCAGCAAAATTCTTACAAGACGAGCAAGAATCCAGGAACCGAAGACGATCGAAGGAAAACGGGCAGAGTATTCGCCGCAACGAAGGGGCTCCGGGTATCCTTGGATATCGCCACATATATCCTGCATAGTCGATACAAAAGGAGAGCTGCATGTATATCAGCACGGTTCCTTTGTATACGTATTATATAGTAATGAATAAAAAAAGGTGGTAAACATGAAGACAGAAGCGCAATTCAAAAAAGATATGAAGCTTACATATCGGGACGCATCAGTTTGGATAAACGGAAATCCTGTTATGCAGCGTGGGATTATCACGGATGCATCGGCCTGGAAAGCAAAACTAAGGAGGGCCTGGCAGGACAGAAAAAACTTGGGAAGAAAAAAGAAAATAAATATAAATACAGCTCTCAAAAAAGAGCTCACCACTCTCGTTGGTGTAGGTGAGATTTTAGCCGAGAGAACAATAAATTATAGAGATGCACATGGTGCTTTCAAATCCATAGAAGAGGTCATGAAAGTGCCAGGGATAAGTGCGACAACTTTTGGCAGAATAAAGGACACGGTAAAGGTTGAGTAACCCTGAAGAGCACCAGGCTAGACGCAAGATGTACCCAGAAAACAGGTAAAAGTGCTGTTAATCTACCTTGAGAAAGAAGGGTGAAACTACCTCAAATATACACCAGATGCGGATTTTTTTCAAATTCCTTGAGAAGAGAATTCGTGCTCCAGAGCGAGGCAAAGGAAACTGATGCGTGATTGGCATGAGAAGGGAATAGCAGGTTATTTTTCTATGAGGAAATGGAAAAAGAAGAATACTACTTCTCCTCGAGGAGAAGTATCTATCCTTTTCGCCTCTTCCCCCTTGGGGGGCACTTGACCTAATTTCTCTCTTTCTCCCCCTCACTGAAAGAGCACTGAACTACGTTCCTGGTCTTCTCATTGGTGAGGGAGCACTGGTGGACCTGGTTCCTCCTCTCCTCCCTTGGTGGAGGAGCACTAAACCATCTTCCTCTTTTCCTCCCCCTTGATGGGAGAGGATCAAGGTGGGGTGAAGAGGTTTCCAAGGTGGGGGTGAAGGAAATCGGACAAATACCCCCCATCCTAACACTCTCCTCCAATGGAAGAGGGAGTGAGTTGGCAATACTCTACCGCATGAAAGGAGGCCCGTATGCATGTTTTTACACTTCTCAAAGTAGTAGGAGGAGCCGCATTTATTCTCCTCGTTGCAACCTTTCTCTTCGGATTCTTCGGGTGGAATTTCTCTGCACACTTCTGGCTTGCCATTATGACGCTCGTTGTGGCGATCGTGCACGGGGGATTAGCATTTTCTACCCGTACTCTCGCACACAAAAGAAAATAAAAAAAGTTGGGACCCTCGGGCAAGTAGTGTGGCCGCAAAGGAACGTAGGGCGGTTCATCGCCCGGATTTGTTCTCATCCCCTTCTTATCTCCGACGCCGGTAACTGCATACGCTTGCGGCTTATCAGAGATTCTCGTGATTACCTCCTTTGTTTTCTGGTTAAATGTCTGCAATGCTGACAAGAGGGGGAGTAAAACTTGACAAAAACGCTTCAAGGTGCACAATGAAATAGCTCGTTCAAAACGAAGTTTTTCAGAGCCGACAAAGGCAAACTATCTGCAAAGGTGGGGCGCAAAGCCATGGGTTGCTATTGCCAACTGCCAGGCTACCGAAGCTCTTTGATGTCAAAAGCCTGTTCTTGGAAAAAAGATGAGGTTTCTTGTTCATAGCTCTATCCCTTCACTCTTCCCGAAACAATTCTTCTACACTCAAATCCCTTAATCTTCCAGAATAAAAATAATTTTGCTCAAGAAACTGCAGGATGGAAGTAAGGCTTATAGTTAACCTCTTCATCGTTGTATCATGTGTTGTTGGCTCCAAAGAACGATATTTATGATCGTCCAGCAGGATGAGTTGCCACGTGTTTGCATATCAACGAGTTAGCGGGCATTTTGCCTGGCGGATTGAAGGAGGTGATGCTATATGAGATAATGTTACGATGCAAGAAAAAGGGAAGGATCTTTATGGCTGGCGGGTGAAATATTTCAAGGAAGAGACACCAGCTAAACAGTAAGAATAGTAGGAGGATGTACAATGGATGAAAAAATCTTGAAAGATATAGCTTCAACCTTGGAAGCTATCCGGGTTAAACTGGACATCGGTGCGATAAGCGCAGCCGGGTTGAGAGGGCCAGTAGCCGATCCATCCCCTGGATGGGCACGAGGTGCGGTAACCGAATCGCTCCCACAGTGGGCGGGCATTCGCGGTCCTGTAGCTGACCCTGCCCCATGGTATCTCTTGGATAAGGCGAAATTGGCTCAACTCAAAATTCGTCAAATTGACGCAGCAATTACGGAACTGGAAAAACAGATCGACTTCCTTAAGTTAGAACGCAATCTACTGAAAGAAGAGTATAAGATCAAATAGGACAGCTTCGTCTCTCTATAGACGGTCAAAATGGGACCTCCCAGCAGTGAAGGCTTCAAAACCTCTGTGCTCGGGGGCCCCCAAACGCCACATATCATACCAAGAGGAAAAACGTGAAAACAAAGGGGAAAGGCACGACAAAAACAGGTTTTGATGTGCTACTGATTGGCTACGAAGAGTGGGAAAACCTTGGGTTACGCTCAATTGCTGGGTTTCTGACTAAGTACGGTATAAAAGTAAAGATATTAGCTTGTGACAAAACACCGAAAAATGACATTCTTGCAACCATTCATAGAGATAAACCCAAAATTGTTGGATTTTCTTTAATTTTTCAACGCATGCTCTACGAGTTTGCTGATTTAATTTCCTACCTTCGTCAAAATGTTGTTGCTGCCCATTTCACTATGGGTGGCCATTTCCCGAGCATCGAATTTGAGAGCACGCTGCAGTCAATTCCGGGACTGGATTCGGTGGTCTGTGGAGAGGGTGAGGAAACTTTACTGGAGCTATTTCACCATCTCGACCAACCGCATGCATGGGCACAAATTAAGGGACTTGCCTATGCAAGTAATGGAAAAATTAAGGTAACTCCACCCCGTCCATTAATAGAGAATCTTGACAATTTGCCATATCCACTTAGAAGCGAGCGAGTCGTGACTCACCGGGGACTAGGAATCTGCTCCATTCTATCCAGTAGAGGGTGTTATTACAACTGTAGTTTTTGCAGTATTCACCAGTTTTATAGTGGATCGCCAGGTCAAAAACGACGTTCTCGTTCTCCTGGTAATGTTATCCGAGAAATGGAGCAACTATTTGATGAGCGTGGTATGCGCATCTTCATTTTCGAGGATGATGACTTAGCTATGGGGAATCGCTTGTGCCGGCAATGGATCGACAATTTCGTACAGGA
>JACUUP010000266.1 GCA_014859225.1 Candidatus Aerophobota bacterium | reverse complement strand
CGATAACTACTTTAAAGTAACAGGTGAGCTGAATGCACAGATTGAGGGACTGGAGAGAGAAATTGTCAGACTTGAAGGGGTGAATGAGGATCTGCAGTCTAAGCTTGTCAAAGACGGCGAAACTATCCAAAAATATTATAAAATGGTAGGGGAGCTGGAGAGAGAAATAGATGAATTGCGAGCCGCCAGTTTCCGACAGCAAAGAACAATTGAAGAGCTTGAGGGTGTAGTTACTCCTCTTAGAATTGCTGGAGAAGAGCTCCAGATGGAGAATAAAAAGCTTGCAACTCAACGAGACACTCTAAAATGGTTAGCCGGTTTATTGCTTGTGGCAGGCTTTTTCTTTGCAGGAGGGGGGATGTAAGTAAATATCACCAAAAGAATGGTAGAAAGCAACCCGAGGGGGGTGAAAATATGTTTAAAAAAATAGTAAAGAGCTTGTTAGTTTTTATAGCAGGATTAACTCTACTTGCACCTTCTGTCTTTGCCCAGGAACCATCCCTTCCTGCTGTGGATGAGCTTATCCAGGAAATACAGGCTTTACGCTCAGAAATCTCCCTGATTCAAGATAATGCTGAGCGAGCCCGGGAGATTGCAGTTGATAGCCGCCTTGATTCTCAGAAGTTTATGGAGGAAACTCTTTACAGATTGGCATTATGGCGGGAAAGATTGGGAGAAGGTATGATGATGAGCATAGCTGCTCAGGATGCAGCTGAAAGAGCCGAGAGGCTCGCCAGAACAGCGGGAGAACAGGCAAAATTAGCACTGAGTAGAGTGGAGGAAGCGGATAAAAAAATTGATGTTCTATCTGGGAAACTTGCACAGGAGAGCGGCGCAAGAGCAGACCTTCAAAGAAATGTAATTGCCCTATCCAGAGATGTTGATGCTCTGAAAAGAGATGTTTCCCTGGCAAAAGAAATGGCAGCTACAGCAAAGGCGCAGGCTGAGGCAGCAGTTAGCAGGTTGGATGCAAGAGTAGGTGCCCTATCCAGAGATGTTGATGCTCTGAAAACAGATGTTTCCCT
>JACUUP010000265.1 GCA_014859225.1 Candidatus Aerophobota bacterium | reverse complement strand
TACTTCATAGGATAAAAAGGATGAATAAAAAATCTTTGGCAAAGGAGTAAAAGTAAATGGAGATAGGTACCCAAATAATCCAAAAAAATAACTTGGAAAAGTTGTGTCTTTCTTTAAGTCAAATAAATATTAGATACATAGAACTTGGTCCTGAGGTGCTTGCTTCTCTTTCTTTAGAGCAAGTTACAAAGCTATCCCGGCTTTTTAGAAAGCAGGGTATCAGGGTTTACTCAGTTCATGCGCCTTACGGGGACAAAGCGGACCTTTGCGCTTTAGAGGAAAGAAAAAGAAAAAAAGCAATAGTATCTCACAAAAAGATTATGAACATGATGCGGGAGTTTAACAGTAGCATTCTGGTTGTTCATCCAGGTGATAAGACAGAGAAAGAAAATGTCCACCATAGACTTAACTTGCTTTATAATAGCCTTGAGGAACTTATCCTTTGTGCCAAGGAGAATAAAATCATACTGGCTGTGGAAAATATGCCTCCTGGATTTCCAGGAGATAGCGCTCAGGAACTAAAGCGTATGCTTGAGGAAATTAACTCACCTTACGTTGGTATATGTTTTGATACCGGTCACTCTCATATTGGAGGAGCACTCAGGGAAGATTTTAAAACTCTTCAACCTTATATTGTTACCTTTCACATTCACGATAATGATGGTGTCAGGGACCTGCACCTTCAGCCTCCCTACGGGACTATTCCATGGGAAGGTTTTGTCAGGGAGCTAACGAGTACATCCTCCCAAAATCCTCTTATTATGGAGTGTTTTCCCTGGGGGAAGGTAGATTTTGAGTGGGTAAAAAGGGAGATAGAGCTTCTTTTCGGGGGAAAGCTTATTAAAAATGTATTATCTCCTCACGGCTATATTAGATGTCCGAGCTGTGGACATTTTTTCTTTGAGGATAATGGAAACACTGTTTGTTACTGCTCATTTAAAGGTAGCTCAAATAGTTACATTATGGATCCTTGATTTATTTTGTACTCCCGAAACCCCTTTTGCCCCTTTTTGTCTTGCTTAAATTTTC
>JACUUP010000090.1 GCA_014859225.1 Candidatus Aerophobota bacterium | reverse complement strand
TGTAAAACCTATCGCTTCAGGGGTCACTATGTGGGGGAAGGTTCTAGAGGGCTAACTTACAGGTCCGAAGAGGAGATAAAAAAGTGGCAAAAGAAGTGCCCCATAAAAATATTTAAAGATTATCTTACAGGAGAGAAAATCTACACAAAGTCTTTTCTGGAGGGTATAGATGAGCAAATTGATACAGAGATTCAAGAGGCTGTGAGGTTTGCTGAAGAAAGTCCTTACCCTGAGGCAGAAGATGCACTCAAGGATTTGTTTGTGGAGGAGATAATAAGATGAGAGAGCTAACATATGGTGAGGCAGCTTGTGAGGCAATAACAGAGGAGATGATAAAAGATGATAGAATTTTTTACATGGGGGAAGATGTTGGTCGATTTGGAAGCTCATACGGGACAACAAAGGGATTGTGGGAGCAGTTTGGTGATGAAAAAATTAAAGATACCCCCATGTCAGAGGCTGCTATAGTTGGTTATGCACTTGGGGCGGCAGTAACCGGAATGCGTCCCATTGTAGAGATTATGTTTTGTGACCTTTTGTGCCTTACAATGGACCAGGTTGTAAATCAGGTGGCAAAGATACATTATATGTTCGGGGGTAAGGTAAGGGTGCCTCTGGTTATAAGGGTTCCTCTGGGAGGCTTAAGAAGAGCAGCGGCTCAACATTCCCAGCATCTTGAAGCCTGGTTCCTGCATACTCCGGGATTAAAAATTGTGGTCCCCTCAACAGCCTATGATGTAAAAGGTCTTTTAAAGGCAGCTATCAGAGAGGATAACCCTGTTATGAGTTTTGAACATATACTTTTATATCAGAGAAAAGGCAACGTGCCAGAAGGTGATTATATTATCCCTATTGGGAAGGCTGATGTGAAAAGAGAGGGAAAGGATATAACAGTTATAAGTTATTCCTTGATGCTCCACAGGTGCCTCTCTGTAGCAGAGAAGCTAAGTAAAGAGGGAATAGAAGTAGAAGTTATAGATTTGAGGAGCCTCCATCCTCTTGATATGCAAACCATAATAACTTCTGTGAAAAAAACAAATAAGGTAGCTATCTGTCATCAGGCATCTTTAACAGGAGGTGTGGGGGCTGAGGTTGGTCTGCGTATAAGTGAGGCTGCCTTTGACTTTCTTGATGCTCCTGTAAAAAGAATTTGTGCCCGCGATGTTCCTGTTCCTTTCAGTCCGGTGCTTGAGGATTTTGTTGTTCCGACTGAGGAGCGAATTGAACAGGAAATAAAAGATATGTTATAAAATAAGGAGTAGGTAAATGGCTATTCTTATCACTGGAGGCTATGGACTTTTAGGTTCTCACCTTACTTATAAATTTGTAAAAGAAGGGGAAAAAGTGATAGTTGTTGATACAAAAAAAAGGGAGCTTGATTATTTGAATGAGCTGGAGGATAAACTTAAGTTCATCCCAATAGATGTTCTTGATTTTTCCAAACTAAGCGAGATTTTTGCAAAAAACAAAAACAAGATAGAAGGAATCATTCATACAGTATCTCTCATGCCCTCCCCCTTTTTTTCAGAGAACCCTTATAAAGCAATAAATATAAACGTTGTGGGAACATGTAATATGCTGGAGCTCGCCAGAGTTTTTAAGGTAAGAAAATTTTTGTATATAAGCTCAGGTGCAGTTTACGGAGAAGTTGAGGATAGAGCCTCAGAGCTAACCCACCCTCTCTTTCCCGCTGACCTTTACGGTGCTACAAAGGCAAGTTGTGAGTTGATTGGTCAGCAGTATGAGAGATATTACGGTCTTGACTTTAGAAGTGCCCGGCCCTATTTTTTCTTTGGTCCGGGTAGATTGCCCTCAGAGCAAACATATCTTTTTAAACACCTTTTGGGACCACTTGAAAGCCTTAGCGGATTAGAGCTTGAAAGAGGTGCAGACCAAAAATTGGGATTTACATACATTAAGGATATAGCAGATGGTTGTTACCTTTTATACAAAGCTTGTAAACTTAAACAAAAAGCAGTAAATATAGCAACAGATAAGGTAACATCTTTTCCTGAAATGGTTAGACTTGCTCAAAAATATAGTGATACACCTACAGAGGTTAAAATAGGTCCGGGAAAGTTTATGCCCAGGGGTGAAACTCTGGATATATCATTTGCTAAAAGGGAGCTCGGGTTCTATCCTAAATATACTGCTGATGAAGGTATGAGAGAATATGCTGAGTGGGTAAGAAAAAATAGGAGATGAAGGGGAATAAGTTATGAAAGCAATTATGAAAATTAAAAAAGAAAGGGAAGGATTCGAGCTTTGTGATGTTCCTATGCCTTGTGCAGGCGACAGAGACATTTTAATTAAAGTGAGGTCTGCTGCTATATGTGGGTCGGATTTGAAGTTTTGTAAATGGACTGCCTGGTGTGATAATGTTGTTAAATTCCTCCCTTTCATTCCTGGACATGAGTTGTGTGGTGAGGTGGTTGAAGTTGGGAAAAAGGTTAAAGGAATAAAAGTTGGAGACAGGATAGCCGCAGAGACGCACATCTCTTGCGGAGTATGCTGGCAGTGTCGCCATGCTCGTCCTCATACCTGCGAGAGAATGGAGCTTTTTGGGCATACTATAAACGGTGGGTTTTGTGAGTATACACTTATACCCGAAAGAGCTGCCCGCAAAATATCCAACGATATCCCCTTTGATTATGGATGTTTACTTGAACCTATGGGAATTCCTTTCAGGGCGGTGGAGGTGGGCGAGGTTGCAAAAGATGCGGTTGTGGTAGTTGGATGTGGTCCTATTGGTCAGTTTGCCGTTGCTTTTTCTAAAATTTCTGGGGCAGAAGTTGTTATTGCTGTAGATATAAATGATAAAAGACTCAACCTTGCCAAAAAGATGGGAGCTAATTATTTGATTAATCCTCAAAGAGAAGCTGTAGCTCAAAAGGTCAAAAATCTAACCACAGAGTATGGCAGAGGGGCAGGGCTGGTCATTGATGCCTCAGGCAGTGCAGGTGCTATGAAGGATGCTTTTAGTTATTTGCGCCCGGGTGGAAAATTTGTTATTCTGGGACAAACCGATGCTCCCCTGCCGCTCAATCCTTCCCTGGATATCGTATTTAAAGAAGCACAGGTTACAGGTTTATTCGGACGAAAAATCTGGGACACCTGGGAGAAAACCGAGAAGCTTCTACTTGCAGGTAAAATAGACCCTGCTCCTGTTATCACCCACCGCTTTTCACTGGATGATTTTGAGAAAGCCTTTAAAGTGGCTTTATCTGGAGAAGGTTGTAAGATTTTATTTATTCCTTAAACCAGCTCTCAACAAGGTAAGGCTTCATTCTTTCAAATTCTGTGCAAAGCTTTTCTACTACCTGTTCAGCCTCAGCCGTTGACATATTTTTTGTTTCTCTCACAAAGGAAGCTGTTCTACCAAAATATAGCGGGATAAGAGAAGTCAGCAGTTTTTCCTGTCCGTTTTTTGCATCCGGAGATGTGATCTTACCAATATTTTTGTAGACTGTGGCGAAATCATACACTACCTTTACCCAGAGTTCCGCGGGAAAGGTGAATTCTTTTGGGGACAAATGAGCAATTTTCTCCAGCTCTTTTACCGTTTCTTCAGGTAAGGTAGATTTCCACCAAACAATATTTTCTTTAACACCTGTTTGGAATTTCTCAATCATTGATTTTATCTTAGCAGATACAGGTTCAGGGAAAGTCTCGGAGCAAAATCCATACATGGCTGTAGAACGGGACCCTTTTACATTTCTCCAGTTTTCCTCATACCGGCTTGTGAGATAAAAAAGAGTGCCCACAACTTGTTTAAACATAGGACCAAGGGAGCAGGAAGGGTCTTTAGCATCGTGGATTTTGGCTCCCAGGAAGGACTGACATATCTTAAAGCCTTCGTTAATAGCAATTGTTGTCATCCATACATCTATCCCATATCGGGCAACATCTGTTCCCCATACATCTTTGCTTAAGAAATTCTCTACCATTCGTCTGGAAAATCCAAAGTCACCGCCAATTGGTTGACGTATTCTTTTTCCGTAAAGAGCTCTGGTAAGTGGATACACTATTGAGTTAGTGATTGTCCCGTCGTATTTGTAGCGGGAATAATATGGTGCAACATAATCATACCCTTTTCTGATAACAGGCCCTGCTAAAAGCTCGACCCATTCAGGGGTTATACTTCTAAGATCTGAGTCCACCACCAAACAGGTGTTCACATTTAGCTCGTACGCCATCTCAAAAATAGCTTTAAATGCACTTCCCTTCCCCGGGACCCCATGATAGGGAGCCGCCAGACTTCTGGCAGGGTGCACCGGATGCTCTATTAAGATAGTGTCAAGGTCGGTATAGACACTGGTTTTTTTCACGATATCCCTGGTTTTATCAGTTGAGCTGCCATCTGAGTTCATAATGACAGCTTTTTGAGTGGGGAAATATTTTGCCAGTCCACACTGGATAGCTTTTACCACCTGACCAATGGTTCGCTCATTGTTGTAACTTGGAATTCCAATTAAAATATCAGCTCTTCCCACTTGCTCTAACTTTTCCCTTGCTTCCTGGTGCAAAGTGCTTTGCAATTTCATATTTGAATACCTTTGATAAAGTTTCTCCGAATTTTAACAATCATACAAGAATTGTCAACCCCTTCACGATTATCAATGGTTGGAAATTTGTTTGCTTTTTAAGGGTAAACATTGGGTATGGTTCATTTTTTCTTTATTCAAGGTGGGCTTATATAGCTTTACTTGGTCTCCTTTTTCATCTTCATTACCTCTTCCAGGACTTTGTCTGCCCATTGACTATGGGGATATTTTTCCAGAATCTTTCCCAGAAGTTCTGTTTTCTTTTCCCCATTTTCCTCTTTTATTGCTAACTCAAAGAGTTTTTTTGCTTTATCTTCTCTGGCGGGTATTTTTTTCTCCTCTGGTTTGGAAACTGCACCAGCAAGATAGCCTATTATAAAGCCAACTATTGCGCCAAGAACCAATCCAGCAAAAAAATTAAATCCCAATCCTCCCACTTGTATACCTATAAAGTTGATAATGGTTTTTACCCTTTAACTGTAGTTATTTTTTTTCTTCCTTTTTCCCCCAGGGACACCTGATACCCATAAGACTTATACAAGCAATAACAAGAGCAATTATGCTGATTACAAAGGCAGCAACTGACATTTTTCTCACCCCCCCCTTAAAAAATTATAAAAAATAATCTTTAAGTTACAAACATAGTTTAATTAAGATTACTCAATTTGCATTCATAATTTTACAAAATAGCTTTTCTTTGTCAATTAAATTTAATTCTGCAATTTGACAAAATCTTTGTGCTGTGCTAAAAGTATAAATCCGGGAGATTTTTCAGACAGATGAAAAATCCAAAACAGGAGATAATATGAAAAAAAATATCATTAATCGCATTTCCTGGTTTTTGCTGGTGGCTATAATAGCTTTAAATTTTCTAATAATAGGAAAAGGGACAGTTTGCCTTGCCTCTTCTAACAACTTGAATAACAGTTTTTCCCTGGCTACTATTCAGATAGAGGATTCTGTGGAAGAAGTTCTCCCGGGCCCTGGTTTTCTTGAGAAAGCGGCGAACTTTATATATATTATCTACGATTATATACGCAAGGCTATTATATTCCTTCTGGAGAGAACCATATTCAGGGATAACCCTAAACTGGCTGATTTTTACGGGGATGTGGCAAGTTTCCTTGCCTCTCTTACCGCTGTTTACCTTTTGCTTTTGCTTATCGCATCGGCTAAAAAAATTATAGGAGTGCTTTTAATTCTTGGCTGGGTTCTTTTCTTTGTAGCCATCTTTTTGCGTGGTTAATT
>JACUUP010000089.1 GCA_014859225.1 Candidatus Aerophobota bacterium | reverse complement strand
GGGGAACCGGTCTTTTCCCTCAGGGGGAGGGAAACAGAAGCTTAGATTAAGTAGCTTCCGCAGCTGCAGCTGTCAGTCCTACAGCTTCAGCGTATTTCAGAAAGTATCTACTGATGCTATCACCACACGCGCCTCAATAGCCAGGATTTCAATCCCCACCAGCGAGATTCTTGCCCAGGCATCAACCACAATTCCCTTATCAAGAATACGGTCAATGACCTCAGCTAAACTAGACGTATCCATGGATTTTTGGACTGTAGCCATATTTTCTCACCTCCTTTCAAAAAAGGTAATGTCAAAAATTTCCTAACCTCTTGAAAGTGACAGGCGGGACGCCTGTCCTACGTTATTACGTTATGTTGTCCATCTCTGGTAAGGGAGCCTTTAGCCTCCCGCCTTTACCAATACTCTAACAATCTAATGGGGCAAAAAATGTGCCAAAAAGGAGAAAAAGGGTAGAATTCGCAAGCTTTAAGGATTTTACGAAATTTGCCTGGAAGGTGTAGTAAAAAGTTCGGGAAAAATTTCCCTAATTTCGGGTAGTGACTCCCTTTAGAATTCTTAAATCTGCCTGAAGAATGGCAGTGATGGCCTTGTTCTAAAAGGATGCACGAAAGTAGGCATGGAACTCAAGCTTGAGGTTTTTTTTCTGCGGGAGATGCAAGTATTAATTGAGTTATAAATTTGTTTATTTCTGCTACAAATTCCCCTGCCTCTTTTACAGCTTTTTGTGCTACTTCTTCATCAATGGTAGAAAAAATTTCATAGTCTCCATTTTCTCTATCATCCTTTAGATTGGCTAAATATCTTCCAAACTTTTTATCAATCTTTCCTGTCTTAACAAAATGGAGTCCAAATAAAGTTACTACCCCATGGTGTGTATTTGCAGATAATCCCTCAATCAAAAGCATTGCTTGAGCAGCGTGAAAAGCAGCATAATATGCACGAGAGACCGCATCATCATAAGCCTTGCCATCCAATAATTTTTCTGCAACACTTAACTTGTTTCGTGCCTTCTCCATGTACCCTTTTATTAAGATGATAGTCTTCTTATCCAATTCTAATACCCTCTCTTTGAATATTTTTCATAAACGGTGTATGGGCTTGACACAACTTTCTGAATTCTTTTCCTGTAAAAATCTTCAGAGAAATAAGCTTTCCTGTCTCAAGTAAAATATCAATAACTATATCGTATATTTTTTCTCTAAATTTTGCATCAGGATGGTCGGCAACTATGAGCAAATCATAGTCTGAATCTGGTTTTTCATTGCCTCTTGCCCGTGACCCAAAAAGATATATCCTCTCTATTCTCTCTCTCAGGTTTTTGCTATCCTTAATAAACTTCAAAATAATCGGATCTTCTATTTTTCTACTATCTAATCTATATCCCTTTGGTTTTTTCATTTTTCAACGTATTACACATTCTCCCATAAATTTATACCTTGTCAAGGGAAATTGGGGAATTGATTCCCCAATTTTGGGTGTTAATTTCCCATGGTTTTCTCAAGACCCGCTTGCAGAGCAGTAACGATGGCCTGATTTTGGAAGGGTTTGTCAAAGTAGGCGTAAAAACCGAGCTGGGTGGCCTTTTCTCTGAGCTCTTTTGAACCGTAGGAGCTGATGAGCACACCCAGGATTTTTGGATTGCACTTTTTAAGCTCTAAAAAAAGGTCAAATCCATTTTTATCCGGCAGTCGGTAGTCTATGATTGCCGCCCGGATTTTATTGTTAGCTGCTATTAAAAGAGCCTCTTCGGCTGTTTGTGTGGTTTCCACCAAAAATCCAGCCTCTGAGAGAATTTTGGATAGAATCCAGCACATACTTTTTTGGTCATCTACTATGAGAATCATTTTTTATCCTGCTGCGTAAGGTTTTGGGGTCTATACCGAGAAACTCTGCAAGTTGAATTTGATTTAAAGAGGTTCTTTTTTTCATCTCATCAATGGTGAGTCTCTCAAATTTTTCTACTAACCTTTTTTTTTACCTTTTTTAAATCAATCGGTCCTTTAAAGCTGGAGTCAAATTTTACCTCTACATTAATTCCTTCCGCGTAATTTTCACCTGAAGTAAAACTTTTCTTTTGGGAATATAAAAGAAGGTGTGAGGGGAAAATAACCTTATCTGAAAGAACAGCTGCCCGGGCTATTACATATTCAAGCTCCCGAACATTTCCCGGCCAGCCGTAGGAGCATAAAAGATGTGTAGCCTCATCTGAAATCTCTACGTTGGGCTTATTGTATTTTCTTCCATATTTTTCTACAAAATATCGGGTAAGAGTCTCTACATCACCCTCCCTTTCCCTCAAGCAAGGAAGTTCAATAACTACTCCACTGATACGGTAGTAAAGGTCTTCTCTGAAATTGCCTCGCTCAATAGCTTCTTTAAGGTTAGCATTACTTGCACTCACCACACGCACATCAAGACTTTTAGCTTCTTTTGCTCCCAGGGGAATGTACTGTTTTTCCTGAAGGACTCTCAAAAGTTTTATCTGGTCTTTTGTGGGAAGGTTGCCAATCTCATCCAAAAATAAGGTTCCCCCATGAGCGCAGTCCAGTCGCCCCGCTTTGTCCTTATCTGCATCGGTAAAAGCTCCTTTTTTGTATCCAAAAAGCTCACTTTCTATTAAAGATTCAGGTAAAGAGGAGCAATCAACGGGCACAAAGGCTTCCCTGTGTCGCTTGCTGAGAAAGTGAACGGCTCTTGAAAAAAGTTCTTTACCCGTACCAGTTTCCCCCTGGAGGAGAATGGGGATATCCGTGGGTCCAAATTTCTTAACCAGTTCCCAGGCTTTTTGAACTTGTGGGCTTTTTCCCACAATACCCATCTCATCTGCAACTGTCTGGATATTTTTCTTTCTTTCCAGAAGCTTTTCCAGCATCCTCTTAAGTTTCTGATTATCAAAAGGCTTTTCAATGTAATCTGCTGCTCCAAGCTTTATTGCCTCAACTGCTGAGCTTACATTTCCATAAGCGGTAAGAATGATAACCGGGATATCTTCATTTTTTCCCACCACTTTCTTTAAAACACTCATGCCGCTCATTTTGGGCATCCTTAAGTCTAAAAGGATGAGGTCAGGTGTCATAAGCTCTATCTTTTTAAGTCCTTCCTGTCCGCACAAAGCCTTCTCAACAGAAAACTCTGGCTTTAACAGGCGCAAGATGACTTTGTGTACCAGAAGCTCATCATCAATCACAAGAATAGTCGGGCGATTGTTCCTCATATACATACCTAATTCTTTGCATAATCTCTTATGTTAGTCTGTTTTACAGGTAAACTCACCATAAATGTGGTCCCTTTTCTTAACTCACTTTTCACCAGGAGCTCTCCCTCATGTTCTTCTGCAACCCGTCGACAGAAGGAAAGTCCCAATCCTGTGCCTCTTGGCTTTGTAGAATAAAAAGGTTTGAAGATATACTGCATTTCCGCTTTGCTAATTCCTTCTCCGCTATCAGAAATCTCTACAAGAACTCTGTCTTCATTTTCTGGTGAATCTTTTGGAGCAAGGCATGTCTTTACGTACAGTTTCCCTCCCCGGGGCATAGCCTCAATAGCATTTTTAAAGAGATTTAGAAAAAGTTGTCTTATCTGTTGTTTATCTACATCGCAGCCGGTAATCCTGTCGTCAAACTCTTTTTGGATACTGATATTGTGCATCTCGGCTTCTTTGCTGATAAGGGTGAAAAGTTGGAGCAAAATTTGATGAAACTTGCATACTTCAAATTGAGGCCGCTTTGAGCTTGAAAAATCAGAAAGATTCTGCAGCAGGGTATACATCTGGTGGGCACTTTCTCTGAGGGTTTCCATAGTCTCTGTCACTTCTTGATTGTTGATATTCTCAAGTATAGGCTGGACATACTGAAGTGTTGAGGTCATGATGCTTAATGGATTCCCGAGCTCATGCACTATCCTTCGTGCCAGAAGTCCCATCCCGGCGAGCTTTTCTGATTGCAGCACTTTTTCCTCAAGTTCAACCTGTCCGGTAATGTCTTCTAACATTACAAGACAGGAGGGAATGCCAAAATCTTCCCTGTGGAAAGGAGTTATCGTGGCTCTCAGGATTTTTGGGCTCTCTTTTTTTATATCCAGGTGAAATTCAACAAATTTGGTTTCAACTTTTGCATCTTGCAGCACTACTTTAGCTTTACTGGCAAGCTCTTCGTCGTAAGTAATCTCGGATAGCTTTTTGCCTACGATGTCCTCTATTGATTTTAAGAAAAAGCTCTCACATCTTTGATTACATACTATCACTCTCAGGTCCTTATTTAAAACGAGGATAGCCTGAGGCAAAACATCAAGAATTACTTTATAAAGCTGCTTGCTCACCTGCGCTCCTCTTTTTCCAAGCTATAGCATATAGATGTTTTTATAAAATTTTTTCAAGTTAATCAGTCTGCTTTATATACCCTGTTTTTCCCTGCAGTTTTTGCCATAAGCATTGCCTCCTCAAGTCTTTTAATGATGTTTTTATCCTGCTCATAAGAGGCAACAGCTAAACTTGTGGTTATCCCTTCTTTTTTAAACTCATCCTCTACTTTTGCTCTTAGCCTAGAGGCTATTTTCTCGCTAATTTCTCCTTTAACCCCGGGAAGAAGAGCCATAAATTCATCCCCTCCATACCTGAAGCTAATATCTCCACCTCTTACATTTTGGGAAATGAGCTCAGCCATCTTCTTTAACAGGGCATCTCCCAGAATTTCTCCGGCATCTTCGTTGTATCTTCTGAAGTTATCTATGTTCAGGTAAATCAGGGAAAAAAGCTCTCCATACCTTCTGGCAATCCTCTCACGTCTTTCAAGTTCTTGATTAAAACTGGACCTGTTGGGAAGACCCGTCGGGCCATCTATCTCTTTTAACGTTTCAACTTTTCTGCTCACCTCAAACTTTTCCTTACCCCACTGAAAAAACCCCCAGGCTAAAATTCCAAAGGCAAGTAGCTTTGGACCATTTTCTATACTGTAGCGCATAAAACCTGGCTTTACAAAAAACTCACCTAAAAGCTCCAGTAAAAATCCCATAAAAAAGAAAAAAATTCCAACATTAATCCAGATAAAGGGACCTTGCCATAGCCTGCCCAGATGGTATGTTTCAAAAAGTATGCTAACTATTATAGCAAGGATTACGATGTCGGTGATGACTGCACCTATTTGCGCAGGATACCTTACCTGGAAAAAGATAAAGTGTAAAAGAACAGCGATAAGAGATATGCCCAGGATGAAGAAGGTAAAATATCTAAGAAAAACTCCCCCACCTGTAGATACTTTTCTTTCATCTTTTTTAAATGGCATTTTTTCCCTCCCCGTCTATAAAAGGTTTTTCATAACTTTAATACTAATAACTAACTGTTGATTTTCTCTGTCCAACATCACTTTACCACCATTTCTTATTATGTCAATCAACTTCTATTGACTGATGGGACCAGGTCTCAACATTTAGTATTTGGGGAAAAAGTAACTATCCACTAAAATACGTACCAGGAAGGGTGCGGTTACATTGCTGTCTTTACTTAGCTAACGCTTATGCAGAAATTATCTCTTTTAAATGTATAAGTATCCTTGTATTGCCTTAGATAAAAAAATCATTAATATAATAGAAGATAATATCCAAAAAATAGAAGCTGTATTTATATAAGCAGGAGGGGTGTCCGAATGGCAAGGAGCCGGTCTTGAAAACCGGTGAAGGGCATTGCGCCTGTCTGGGTTCGAGTCCCAGCCCCTCCGCCACATACCTACCCTAAACGATAAATGTCCATTAATACGGAGAGGTGACTGAGTGGTCGAAAGTGCACGATTGGAAATCGTGTGGGGGGTTAAAAGCTCTCCCGAGGGTTCGAATCCCTCCCTCTCCGCCAATTTTCACTTTTTGGACGAAATCCGAACTTTCTTTGAACAAAATCCGCAAACGGATTTTGAATA
>JACUUP010000264.1 GCA_014859225.1 Candidatus Aerophobota bacterium | reverse complement strand
CTATCAATAAATTTTAACATATGAAACTCGCCAAGTGCCTTCCATATCTTGGAGATTAAGGACCCCCCTGCCACCGGAACAATTATATGTTTTGGCAACCTCCAGCCAAGCTGCTCTACTATCTCAAATCCATAAGTTTTTGACCCTTCTGCATAATAGGGACGGATATTTATATTAACAAAGGCCCATCGGTACTTACTAACAATCTCCGTGCAAAGACGATTCACCTCATCGTAGCTTCCTTCAACAGCTATAAGATTTGGAGCATAGATTAAAGAACCTATTATCTTTCCTGCCTCAAGGTCAGCCGGGATAAATATAAATCTTTTCAGATTGCTCACCGCTGATTGAGCTGAAACTGAATGAGCAAGGTTTCCCGTAGAGGCACAGGCAACGGTATCAAATCCAAGCTCTTGAGCTTTAGAAATAGCTACAGCCACAACCCTATCTTTAAAGGAAAAGGTAGGGTGATTTACCGAATCGTCCTTAATATAAACCTCCTCCACTCCCAATCTTCTGGCAAGGCGCTCTGCCCGTAAAAGTGGGGTAAATCCTGAGTACAGTCCACTTTTAGGCTCTGCTTCAAGTGGTAAAAGCTCTTTATACCTCCACATATTTTTATCTCGTTTAGAGATTACATCTTTTGAGAGAGCCTCTTTTATCTTTGAGTAATCATAATCAACCTCTAAGGAACCAAAACACCACTCACAAACATAGAGAGCCTCCGCAGTATAACTCCTTCCGCATTCTCTACACTTTAGCCCCTTTACATAAGACAACCTCATCACCCCCTAAGCCCTTTTTATAACCAAAAGGAATGCCCCTTCTATCTTTTTTAGTTGCAAAATGTTATGCCCTTGCTCCTTCAAGCTTCTGGGAACATCGTTTAAAGCTTCTCTATCGTCCAGAATAACCTCCAGGAGCTGCCCACTTTCCATCTCCTCAAGCTTTAGTTTAGTTTTGACAAAATTTATGGGGCAACGCACTCCCCGCAAATCCAGACTCTCTCTTATCTTTTTCTTATCAGACAATTATCTCACCCCCTGTTTT
>JACUUP010000088.1 GCA_014859225.1 Candidatus Aerophobota bacterium | reverse complement strand
GTGGAAAGTTTCTTAGAGCAAAAATTCTAATAGGGAGGATGTATAATGTTAGGTTATGAGGAAAAGCTAAAAGAGTTGGGAATTACACTTCCTGAGGTGCCAAGTCCTGCGGCAGCTTATATCCCAGCTAAGAAAGTGGGCAATCTTGTATTTTGCTCAGGTCAGGGGCCTTCCGTAGAAGGTAAGCTCGTGTATGTAGGTAAGGTAGGTGCAGAAAAAACACTAAAAGAAGGCTACGAGGCAGCAAAGATATGTGCTCTTAACTGCCTTGCTGCGGTGAAAAACCTTGTGGGAGGTCTGGATAAGATAGAGGAGATTGTTCAGGTGCGAGGATTTGTGAACTGCACTGCCGATTTTGAAAAACAACCTGAGGTAATTAATGGGGCATCCGAGCTTTTAGAAAAGATATTTGGTGATAAAGGAAAGCATGCCCGCTGTGCTCTTGGAACATCCAGTCTACCAAGGAACATAACCTGTGAGCTGGAGATGGTAGTCAAAGTAAAAGATTAAGAGGAAAAAATGTTTAAATATGAAAAAGAAAAAACTCAAAGACTTAAAGAGCGTATAGGAAAACTTCCCCGGGTTCATTTAGCCAACCTTCCCACACCACTTGAGGCAGCATCAAGACTTTCAGAAGCACTAAAGGGTCCTGAGATTTACTTCAAAAGAGATGATTTAACCGGTCTTGCCTTTGGAGGGAACAAGACCCGTATGTTTGAGTTTATTTTAGCTCACGCTCTAAACATGGGAGCAGACTCAGTGGTGGCAGGAGCAGCAGCTCAATCAAATTACTGCCGGCAAATGGCTGCTGCTTGCAGCAAATTAGGTCTAAAAGCTTATCTTGTTTTGCGAAAAGTTCGTGGAGATATAGACTTTCAACCTCAGGGAAATCTTTTACTTGACCTTTTGCTGGGAGCCAATGTGGAAATTATTGAGGCAAAATCTCCGGCAGAGCAGACACATATAATGCAAGAGGTAGCCGAGGGTCTAAAAGCTAAAGGACATCGTCCTTACCTGGCTCGTATGGCTAACATAGAAGATGTGGGACTTGATGCTATAGCTTATGTAAACTGTCTTCTGGAGTTATATGAACAGCTAATAGATATGAACCTAAAACCCACCTATCTTTATGTAGCAGCTGCCGATACCACCCAGGCAGGATTGGTTCTTGGAGCTAAGTACCTCGGGCTTGATTTTCCCATAATAGGAATTAATCCCTTAGACAAAATATGGGCTGAAGATGTTCCGCCTGCCGTGGCTAAGATTGCTAATATGGCTGCTGAGATTCTGGGTCTGGATGTTAGGGTAGAGCCTTCTGAAGTCATATCTTATGGTGAATATGTAGGAGAAGGATATGGCAAGGTAACAAAGGAAGGGGTAGAAGCCATCAAGCTTGTTGCCGAAAAAGAAGGGCTCTTCCTTGACCCTGTGTACACAGGTAAAGCTATGTCAGGGCTGATTGACCATATCAGGAAAGGAAAAATTAAGAGAGGAGAAAAAGTTATCTTCCTTCATACAGGAGGATTTCCGGCTCTTTTCGCCTACAGCACAGAATTCAAGCTGGAAGATAAAGTTAAGGTGAGAGAGTAATGATAAAAATTGTTACCAAGTAAAATTATAAGGAGAGATGATGCGAGAAAACAAAATGATGCGAGAGCTTAAGGAGGGCAGGGTAGTTTATGGCCCTTTTGTTAAAATAACTGACCCTGCAACCGTGGAGATTGCAGCCTACAGCGGATTTGATTTTGTTATCATAGACCTTGAGCACGGACCTCATTCCATTGAGGGTGCTCAAAATCTCATTCGGGCTGCTGAGCTAAGCGATATAACTCCCGTGGTAAGAGTTCTGGAAAATAATCCCACCCATATCCTTCGGGCACTTGATATAGGAGCCCAGGGAATAGAGGTTCCCCATATCTCAAATAAGGAAGATGCCAGAAAAACTGTAAGGGCAGCAAGATTTTCCCCGCAGGGGGAGCGAGGTCTTTGCCGTTTTGTCCGTGCGGCAAACTACTCCTCAGTTCCCTCGGATGAGTACATCCCGAAAGAAAACGAGGAAATAGTGGTAATTGTCCATATTGAGGGAGTTGAGGGGGTAAAAAACTTAAGAGATATTCTTGAGGTCGAGGGGATAGATATAATTTTTCTTGGGCCATATGACCTTTCCCAGTCCTGCGGCGTTCCAGGAAAGGTAGACCATCCTGCAGTAGCTGAAAAAATGGAGGAGGCGGTTCGTATTGCAAAAGAGGCGGGAGTGAAAACTGGAACTTTTGTGGATAATCTTGAGCAGGCTAAAAGATGGAAAAAGGCAGGGGTTCAATATATATCATTTTCTGTAGATGTTGGTATTTACTATGAGGCTTGCTCTCAGATTGTGAAAAGATTAAAAGAGTGAAGAAGGAGGATAAGTTATGTATGAAAAAAGCAAGAACTTGAAGGTTTTACTTGAAGGTGGAGTTATACCTGTTGTTAGAGCTGAATCTTCTGATGAGGCTCTGAAGGTGGTTGATGCAATAAGGGAAGGGGGTATAAATACCATTGAGATTACCATGACTGTTCCGGGAGCAATTGAGGTTATGGGAGAAGTAAGCATAAAGTTGGGAGAAGATGTTCTCCTTGGAGCAGGCACTGTTTTGGATGCAGAAACTGCAAGAGCCTGCATTCTGGCAGGAGCGAAGTTTATCGTGGGACCGTGTCTTAACCTTGAGATGTTAAAGCTTTGCAAACGCTACAGCATACTAGCCATTCCTGGCGCCATGACTCCTACAGAGATACTTACAGCCTGGGAGGCGGGAGCTGATGTGGTAAAGGTTTTTCCCGCAGGTAATCTGGGCGGGGCGGATTATATAAAAGCAATAAAGGCACCCCTACCCCAGATTCTTTTAAATCCAACAGGTGGGATTGACCTTACTAACGCTAAAGATTTTATTAAAGCCGGAGCAGCCGCCATTTCTGTTGGAAGTTCCCTGGTTGATAAAAAAGCTATAGCACAGGGAAAATATAACATTATCAGTGAAAATGCCAGGAAGTTTATAGAGGAGGTAAAAAAGGGACGAGCTGGCTAAACGGTTAAAACCTGCATGATGATGAGAGAGTTCTGAAAAACCATAAATTTTTATGTTTGATTTAATAATAAAAGATGGATATGTTGTTGATGGAACAGGAAAGGCAGCCTGGAGGGCAGATGTTGGTGTTCTTGATGAGAGGATAAGCAAAATTGGTAGCCTGAATGAGTTTTCGGCAAAGAAAGTTATTGATGTTAGAGGTTCTATAGTTTGTCCAGGGTTTGTTGATTTTCACAGCCATGCAGATGCCGAGCTTCTAAAAGAGCCGTCCAATAAACCCAAACTAATGCAGGGGGTAACAACTGAGGTTATTGGCAACTGCGGATTTTCTCTTGCACCGGTAAGTGAAGACAGAAAACATATGTTGAGAAAGTATGTTGAGTCTTTACTTGGCAAAACAGAATCTTTCTGGAACCTAACTACCATGGGTGGATACCTCAACCAGTTAGGAAAAAATGGGACAGGAGTGAATGTTGCAAGCTATGTTGGCCATCAGGCATTAAGAATAGCGGTAATGGGATTTGACAATAGAAGACCAGCTAAAAAAGAGATGGCAAAGATGAAGGACCTTCTGCTTCAATCTTTACGCCAGGGTGCCATAGGCTTATCCACCGGTCTTATATATCCTCCAGGAAGCTATGCACAAACTGAGGAACTTGTAGAGCTTTGCCGGGTAGTGGCAAAAGAGGGAGGAATTTATACCACCCATATACGAAGCGAATCAGATGAGATGATAGAATCAATCAGAGAGGCACTTGATGTTGGAAGACAAGCAGGTGTCCCTGTTCATATATCTCATCTTAAGATATGTGGAAAGAAAAACTGGAGTAAAATTGATGCTGTTTTAAACCTGATTCTAAAGGCAAGAGAAAATGGACTGGATGTTACCTGTGATGCATATCCCTATCTTGCAGGAAGCACCATGCTAATGGCTCTTTTGCCCCCCTGGGTTCTTGAAGGCGGACTGGAGGCTATGCTTGGAAAACTAAAAAAATATGAGATTAGAGAGAAAATAAAAAAGGATTTTGCCCGCCCTGTTAAAGGTTGGGACAACATTGTGAAGAATGCAGGATGGGAAAATATATTTATAAGCTGGGTATACACGGAGCAAAATAAAGATATGGAAGGAAAAAGCCTTCAGGAAATTACAACCCTAAGCGGAAAAGATACTGCAGAACTATTATTTGACCTTCTAATAGAAGAGAAGGGTAGGGTAACTATGGTGGTTTTTCAGCAGTGCGAGGAAAATATGCGAAGGATAATGAAACAACCTATGGTTATGTTTGGCAGCGATGGGATTTACTCAGGAGGAAAACCTCATCCGAGATTGTACGGGACATTTCCTCGAATTCTTAGAAAATATGTGCGGGAAGAGAAATTGTTATCGTTGGAAGAAGCTATTTGCAAAATGACCTACCTTCCCAATCAAAAATTGGGATTTACAAATAGAGGGCTAATTAAGGAAAATTTTTTTGCGGATATAGTTGTATTTAACCTTGATGAGATAAGAGATTTTGCAACCTACAAGGACCCAGAGCGGTATCCTGAAGGTATAGAGTATGTTCTTGTATCAGGGGAAACTGCCGTGGAGAAAGGCACATATACCGGCTCTTTGCCAGGGAAAGTTTTATTTAAACAGGCTAACCTTTTACAGCTCCAGCCATAAAACCTTTGATAAAATACTTAGCCAGAGGAAGAAAAAAGCTTCCAATAATTTTCCTTCTCAATTTTTAAATCCTTAATATATATACGCATCAATTCATATATAATGATCCAACAAGGGAGTGTTGGGTTACACCGTTAAATGGCTTGACGCGGACTATGGACGTATTGAAAAATAATCAAATAATTTCTTTTGGCGACATTGAATCCATACGGGAGGAGATTGTAACCTGGGGAAAGGGAATAGTAATGTTTTCCCTTTTAAATTCTTCAACTATTACCTGTATGAGTTTGCCCCTTAAGGTAATCCAGGGCATACCAACATCGTAGCTGTACCAGAAAAGCACCTTAAAATCAATAGACGATGCACTTAGATTTTCCAGAGCAACAATTGGTGCAGGGTCTTTTAGTATTGGTACATCTTCCCGATTTAAAGCTCTTGTTATTGCCTCCTGGACCGTATCCAGATTGCTGTCGTAATCTACACCAACCACTATCTCCAGTCTTCTGCGGTCGTACTTTGTGTAGTTTTTCACAATCCCAGAGTAAACTTTGTTATTGGGGAGAGTTACAAAAACACCGTCCCAGGTCTTGATTTTTGTTGACCGAAGACCAATATCAAGCACCTGCCCTCCTACATCTCCTAAAACTATGGCGTCTCCTATTTTAAAAGGATGATCAAAGAAAAGAATAATACCTGCCAGAAGGTCCGATGCAATATCTCTGATGGCAAGCCCGATGACAATACCAGCTATACCTGCTCCAGCTAAAACACCTGTTAGCGTTCCCTGCAGCCCCCAGACCCCGAGTAGAAGAAAAAAGGCAATGAGGTAGATAACAACGGCAAATATTTTTTTTATGGGAGTTGCTGTATGTGGTTCTACTTTAAGTTTGATAGTAAATTTATTGATGAGTTCATCCGCAACCCACCTCTTTATTGCCCATGCAGCTACTACTGTAATGACAGAATAAATTATTCGGTAAAGCATTTTGGCTCTCTCCTGTAAAAACTATGAAAAACTTACCATCTAAAATTATTTTTACCCGCAAGTTAAAATACAGTGCTATTATATTTAAAAACTGCTGGGCAGTCAAATAAACATCCGGTTCTAATATTTGCAATAAGTATTTTTTCTTTTATACTTCATAGGATAAAAAGGATGAATAAAAAATCTTTGGCAAAGGAGTAAAAGTA